>JAITET010000052.1 GCA_031281895.1 Puniceicoccales bacterium
AAATTAGCGCAAACTTCTATCAATAATGAGATTCTTTTGGAACGATTTACACGTGCCAAAACAGACATATTGGATGGTTGCAGCATTTGTACATCATTTGAAAAACATAATGTCATAGACGGTGAACAATGTGACCTCCTGGCAATCGGAGAAAAAACAGGAGATCTAGCATCATCATTTAAAGATATTTATAAAATGTATGATGAAAAATTGCAGTCTACCCTAAAGAAACTAACGGTGTCCGTTTCGGCTGGAGCCATGATGTTTGCTTTTGCCCTCGTTGGATTGCTTGCTCTGGGAATGGTGCAGTCCATAATGGGAGCCACGAATGCCGTTACATAACAGAGAATCGGGGTATATGTTGTGTAATGTTACCCTTTTTTGAATTAACACATCCATTCCCCCATGGGAAAATGTTCTCTATGTTGAAATCACAAGCCTATTTGGTAGATAATTGCACCCTCCGGATTGAACATGGTGTCGATCTGGACAAAGCCATTGATGTTGTTCCCCACGTAGAAAAAATTTTACAAAACGAGCAAAGCATTGTAGGTTTTCGGGAGACGACATTCGATGATGTAAACTTTGCCCATAGGTATTGCTATTTTTCACAGGGAAATGATATTGTCTTTGTTTTCCCTGAAAGATATGCTAGCTATTTGCCTACACACCAGAAAATTTTCCTAGCCTGTGAAATGTCGAAGTGGGGAAATGCAAACAAGGGAAGCCAATGGCAGACCCATAGAATGGATATATACGGAAAAACGTTATTGGGAATAAGAATCAATAGGTTTTTGCTGAACAATCCATTTCCTTTTCAATTTATTTCTTCTGCGGGAGATTGGTATGGACCTGATGCTAACACGCCTAATGCACAAATCTCTGAAATAGGTTCCCTAAATTTTATCTTTGATCCCCGTGTAACGGGCAGTAATGTTCTTCAATATCACCTAACTTCAAATGTTGCGTTGGGTGATTCTCTAATTGTGCAACTTTCCAATGACTGCGTCCTAGATGTGGACTTTTCTTCCTGGATATTATCGCTGGATAGCGATATTCCGCTTGGAGTGATTGCAAACAAAGATACCACAAATTTTAGAATTTTTGCTCCACGGGCTACCGGTGTGAGGGTTGCAATTTTCAGTAAGGAAGCCACCCGGCCAGAATATTATTCTCTGCAACAGTTAGATGCTGGCATTTGGCACGGCGAAATTCACAAATGTTTAGATGGCTACTATTATTACTACCAAATTTTATCAAAGGAAAACGATAGCTGGGAAAATTCTCCTATGATTCTTGATCCCTACGCAAAGGCAGCCTTATCGAGTAAGGGGCCTGGCATTGTTATATCCCACGGATCTACAAAATCCTCGGAAGATGATTTTATAACTCCTGACCCAAAGGATCTGGTAATTTTAGAGGCCCATTTGCGAGATTTACTCGCACGAGCTCCCATGGATTTATCTGCCGAAGAAAGGTTGAATTTTTCCGGGCTAACAAAGTATTTAACCAATGAAAATTGTTATTTGCGTAAACTGGGGATAAATTGCGTAGAACTGCAACCTATACAGGAATTTGATTATGCGGCAAAGGAAGAATATCATTGGGGATATATGCCTGCCAATTGGTTTTGTCCATCGAGTTCCTATGCTGATGATGCCGCCAATGCTACACAGATTCGAGATTTAAAGGAAATGATACGTAGTTTCCATAAAGCTGGCATTGCCGTTATTTTGGACGTGGTATATAACCACTTTGGGAGTTCGAATCATCTACAAAATATCGATGGGGAATATTACTTTAGGCATAGCAAAAATGGAGAGTTTTTAAATTTTAGCGGTTGCGGTAACGATTTTCGAACGGAAAATCCAATGGCACGTAGGCTGATAATAGATAGCCTAGAACACCTGATCAGATCCTACAACGTCGATGGATTTAGGTTTGATTTGGCTGAGCTATTGGGCATGGATTTTTTAAATATTTTACAAAAAAAATTGAAATGTATAAAAAAATCAGTTATTCTAATAGCAGAACCATGGAGTTTTCGTGGCAATATCGGAGTTTCTATGCGGCATCTTCCATATTCCATTTGGAATGATGAGTATAGGGAATTCGTGAAAAATTACGTGTGCGGAAATGGAAACTCGGACGGTTTAAGATATTTTCTATGTGGCGGTTTAGATTTTCGATCAACATTTCCCAGTCAGAGTGTAAATTATGTGGCTTCACACGATGACCGGGGCTGGGTGGATAACATAACAGAGAATCCGCATCATGACGGTAGTGCGCCGACAGATAATGATCTGCGGCGCACACAATTGGCTTTCGCAATACTTATGATGTCAGTCGGCATCCCAATGGTAACGGCGGGACAAGATTTTTTGTTTTCTAAACATGGAATGAGCAATACCTACAATCGGGGGGATTTGAATGCTCTCGACTATAAATTATTGGACGTCCGTCACTCTACTCACGACTATTTTAAAAATTTAATAAAGCTTAGATTGTCTAAGCGCGGTGCGATTTTACGCCTTTCCCGGGTGCCAAATAAGACATATTTTCGTTTTTTGCCATCGACCACAAATTCCGCATGTGCGCTTGTATACAACGCGGATAATACGTTTGGAAATGGACAACTGATTTTCGCCATAAACCCACACCCCAGCGAAACTACCATAGATTTTAAGGGAATAAATTTACAACAATGCACAACATTGGCCGATGAGGAGCAATTTTTCAATGATGACCGAATAATTTTCGATAAAACTGTGGACAATAGGCTGACTTTACCCCCTCTTTCCTGCAGAATATACTGGGCAAAATAATTATTTGAGAAGTATCGTTTTTTCATTTTATTTTTATTTTGTTTTTATTTTGTTTTGTATGAACTGCGGACAGTTGATGATATTCTAAAAGGCATAAAAAAAGCAGGCGAACGTGATAATTTTTTGCAAAAATTATGTAAAAATATCTGCCAATTTTTCATCCGAAGGAGAAAAAATGCGGAGAAGGTTAGGATGTTTGAAAAAATAAACCACATTCCGTGGACCAAGCGTCTCAGTTTTATCAAAGCTAGAAAAACAATAGATAATCTCTACGCACAACATCTACGAGATTTACAAAAAGCTGCACGACATCGGAAGATACGTGTTATATTTTTAGTCAATGAAGCATCGAAATGGCACTGTGGTTCCCTCTACGATTTGTTTGAAAATAGTAATAATTTCAAACCATTGATATTGGTGACAAAAAGAATAACGTGTCGTGACACCACCGAAGAATTTAATGCCACCCTTTCATTTTTTAAAAACGCTGACGTGCATGTGGAATGTGCCTATAATAATACGAGCAATAAATTCTTGGATTTAAAAATTTTCAGTCCTGACATCGTTTTCTACGAACAACCGTGGGATATGGGACGCGTTCAGAGCATAGATAGGGTTGCAATTTTTGCCCTAACATGCTACACGCCCTATTGTTTCCATATGCTGCAGAGCGAATATGACTATTTGGAATTATTTCATCGGTTTCTATGGAAATATTTCGTCGAATCGCCATGGCACTTGAAATCATACAAAAACAGGTTTAGAGCCGATAATTGCATAAGTTCAGGCAGCTTACATTTTGATAAATATTTTTTAAAAAAAGTACCCCATGTGGGCTTTTGGAAAGACACATCTCTGTCTAAAAAAAGAATAATCTATGCACCACATTTTACGTTCACAACGCAACATCGGGTTGCAACATTTCCACAGAATGGGCAATTTATTTTAAATTTGGCCAGCATGTACCCACAAACCACATGGGTGATAAGGCCACATCCTAGTTTTGATCAACATGTTGTTGCGGATGGAATTATGACACAACAGGAACTCGATGAATATTATACCGCATGGGAAAAATATGGAACTCTCGTAAGAGAAGGAGATTGTTTCGATCTGTTCAAGACATCGGATTGTCTGATAACCGATTGTATTTCTTTTTTGGCAGACTATTTCCCGAGCGGCAAACCCGTATTTCATCTAAGGAGAAATGACCAAACAAGAGAGTTCAACGATTTCGGCAAAGATATCATTGGCACATACTATCAAATTCACAGCAATGCCGAGCTAGAGAAATTATTTTCACGGGTGATGGTAGATGGAGATGATTTTATGGCTCCCCAGCGGCTGAATCAGATGGAAAAACTGAAATTGATGTTCGATGAATCTGCCAGCAAACGCGTATTTAACCACCTACGGAGAGAGTTAAAAATCCCATGAAAACCTATGCAATATTGCTAGCATCTGGCATCGGTGAACGCATTGGAGGTGATTTGCCCAAACAGTTTTTAAAGATTTCCGGCAGGACAATTTTGGAACATTCCATTGAGGTTTTCGAACGCAATGGCTCCATCGATGAAATAATTATAGTTGTGCATGGGAAGTTTGTTGATTTTTGCAAAAAAATCTTGGACCAAAATGATTTTAAAAAAATCGGTAAAATTTTGGTTGGTGGAGAGACACGGCAAATGAGTTCTTCCATTGGTGTTAATTCCATTGCCGATGGAGAAGCAAAAGTTTTGATCCATGATGCCGTTCGTCCCCTGATTTCTGACCGAATAATCAATGACTGCATCGCCGCCCTTGACAAATATGATGCCGTAGATGTCGCCATTCCAACGGCTGACACAATCATAGGGGTTAGCGATGCCATGATAGTCGAAGACGTTCCTCTCCGCCATTTGCTTATGAGAGGACAAACCCCACAAGCATTCAAATTGGATATAATAAAACGTGCCCATTCCCTAGCCGCTTCGTCCACTGTGAAATTTACCGACGACTGTGGACTAGTGAAAATGTTCAATCTCGCCAAGATCCACGTCGCTCAAGGGGAAGAGGGGAATATCAAAATTACCCATCCCATTGATCTCTTCATTGCCGACAAGCTATTTCAAATAAAGCACTTGTCTTTGCCCAACGCCGATCTGAGACAGCTGGCAAACAAAGTACTGGTAATTTTTGGTAGTAGCCACGGTATTGGCAAGGCGACCTTCGATTTAGCACGGCAATACGGGGCAAAAACATACGGCTTTTCCAGGGGCAATGGGGTTAATGTGCAGGACATAGCATCCATCCAACGGGTATTACAGGAAGTTTATTCCAGGGAAAAGTGCATAAATTTCGTCATCAATAGCACGGGAATTTTAAAACTTGGAAATTTGAACGACAAACCTATGG
Source organism: Puniceicoccales bacterium (assembly GCA_031281895.1). GTDB lineage: Bacteria > Verrucomicrobiota > Verrucomicrobiia > Opitutales > JAIRKQ01 > JAIRKQ01. Next base: position 5,220 of record JAITET010000052.1, read on the forward strand.
CTGAGATTCGTGATGAGGTTGAGACCAATTACTTTGGATGTATAAATATTGCCCGTGCGTCCCATGATTATCTCAAACAATCCAAGGGGGCATTGCTATTTTTTACGTCCAGTTCTCATACCCGGGGCCGAGCTTCCTATGCCATTTATTCTTCGACAAAAGCTGCCATCGTTAATCTAGGTCAAGCACTAGCGGAGGAGTGGATTTCGGATGGTATTCGAATAAATATGGTAAACCCAGCAAGAACAGCTACGCCAATGCGCCTATCAAATTTTGGAGAAGAACCTTCTTCAACTCTGCTATCTCCGCAATTCGTGGCAGAAAAATCTCTCCACACATTACTCCAGGATTATACGGGCCAGGTCATAGACATATGCCGCGTAAATTAATATGGACCTGCATACATCAAGAAGATGACGAGAAAAGCGATCGTAGAAGTCGGCAGAATTGATCCTAGGACAGTCCCATTATTTTGACACGGTGTGGAAAAATAAATGACGTAAAAATTTTAAGGATTTTTCGTAAAAAAAGTTTGACATTTTTTACAAAAAAAAAGCAAAGGTTGTATTGTACACACAACAAAGAAAACATATGAACACATGCACACAACAGAAAAATCAACACGTGACTTTTGCGGCCCCTACGAGCCCTATGAGTCCTGTAGGCCGCAAATGTATCCGCTGTGCGAGACCTTTGCCGAAGCCTTACCGAAGGCTTTCTTTTATTAATGCAAATCAAACATTTGTCAAAGTTTTAACCAAAAACTTTCATATCCAACTGGACCCCCGCCAGTTCTTCGAATTTTCCGCCTGACCTAGGGTCAGGACTCATAAGCTCAAATAAAAAAGGAAAG
>JAITET010000043.1 GCA_031281895.1 Puniceicoccales bacterium
CCAGTAAGCTTTGCCTATTTCTAGTTCCATCTTATCCTATACCCTTCAAAGATTGCCCTTGAATGTCCAAGCATGGCAAAATGCAACTGCTATGGCATCACTCTCATCGTAGGAAATTACATGTTTCATTCCTAAAATGTTGCAAACCGTACGCCTGATTTGTTCCTTTGAGGCACGACCGACACCTAAAACTGCCTGTTTGATTCTTAGTGGTTCGTATTCGGCAATCTGCAAATTATTATTCATCAGGGCAGCAATTATTGATCCTTTGGCAGATCCGAGAATGTGAGAAATTCTATAATTTTGTACGTAGACCGTTTGTTCAATCGCAGCACAATCAATTTTAAAATTTTGAGGGATGGCATTTACGGTTTTAAAAATTCGCTCAATGCACTGGAAAAATGACAGTTTTGCTTGGCAAGTAATGCGTGTCGAAAACACTAGGACAGGCTGTGTTTCTATAAAGTCTACGATGGCAATACCCGTTCCTCGAAGGCTTGCATCGATTCCCATAACGACACCTTTGAATCTACGGGAAATGGAAATACTACTTGGAGCTTGGGCATCATTCTTCAAAAAAGTTTTGCCATCATGCTTTGATAACTTTTCTGTCCACATGCATCGTGTACTTTTTTTGCCCATAGGATATGGGATACAGATTATTAAATATTTGTACAAATCTTTTTGCAGATTTCACTTTTTAGTTTACGCTAACGGCATCTTTGCCTCTTGCGTTATCTCCATATAGGTTTAAAAAAGATTCATCGGTGAAAAAATTTTTAAAAATTTTTGTAAAAACCTATGGCTGTCAAATGAACGAGCGTGACAGTGAAATGATTTCGTCGCAGTTGCAATGTGCTGGATATGAACTAACGGATAATGAAAAAATAGCCGATGTTGTAATCTTGAATACGTGTAGCGTACGTGAACAGGCGGAAATTAAAGCACTTGGAAAAGCGGGATATTTGGCACGAAGGAAGCGAATCAATCCAAATTTTAAAATCGGAATTGTGGGGTGTATGGCGGAAAATTTTGGGGAAAAGCTTTTCAAATTAAACGGTGCCATTGATTTTGTCATTGGCCCGAAAAGATTGCATGAGTTGGTCAATGTCTTGGAAAGCAATGGGCAGAGCCTACACATAGGAGACCCGCAGAGACAGCACTTTTCCCACGATTTTGACCGCAAATTGGGGAAAAACAAATGTACCGCATTTTTGTCAATCATGCATGGGTGTAACATGCGCTGCACCTATTGCGTTGTGCCAAAAACACGGGGAAATGAACAGTACCGTCCCATGGAAGATATCGTCGGGGAAGCAGAATTTTTAGCGGGAAATGGCATAAGGGAAATCACATTGCTTGGGCAAATAGTCAACAACTACGGTGGTAGGCTAATGCCAATGATAGATGGTAAAACCCCATTCGTTCAATTACTCGAACGCTTGAATGTCCTTCCAGGCATTGAGAGAATTCGTTACATGTCTCCCCATCCCCAGAACTTTTCCGATGATTTAATCCTGGCCCACAAAAATTTATCGAAGTTATGCCCATCCGTTCACCTGCCAATTCAAAGTGGATCAAACCGCATATTAGCCGCAATGAGGCGTCCATATACCTCCGACAGGATTTTGACAATCGTTGCAAAACTTCGTAAGGCTATACCAAGTGTGGGAATATCCACGGACATCATCGTTGGGTACCCGGGAGAAACGGAAAAAGATTTCGAAGAAACAGTTGCGCTGTTTGACATCGCAAAGTTTAACATGGCATTTATTTTTAAGTATAGTCCGCGGGAAGGGACTAGGTCGGCTGAACTGGTCGATGATGTGGAAGAAAGCGAAAAGGAACGGAGGAATCAAATCCTCCTACAACGCGTGCAAAAAGCTTCCCTCCGTTACCATCAGCAGTTTTTGGGAAAAACGATGGAAGTGCTCGTTGAAGGCCATGCACGGCGAGGTACGGATATGATGTTTGGATGGACCCCAAATCACTGCAAAGTGTTATTCAAAGCATCGGAGAATGATATCGGGAAAATTTCCCCCGTCCAAATTGACAGCTCCACCACCACCATACTATCGGGTACCGTTATGAAAAATGCACAAGGGAAAAGTTTGGTTCAGAGATAATCGTCCTAGTAGTATACCCTAGCTAGGAATAGTCCACAGCTAGGGGCACATTCTTTCCTAAAATTAGTGCAGTTTTTGTTTTGCCCAATTACGGCTGCAGCAAGCTCGTCCCCATCCATGTTCCCAAGGCCAACTTGTACAAAACAACCGACCAGTATTCGGACCATTTTATACAGGTATCCACTAGCTTCGGTTGTGAAAATTATCCTCATGCCGGTACGGGAAAATGACATTTTATGCATGGTTTTTACAACATTCTCAGTGGCATTATCCCTATGTTTTGCTCCAAATTGAGAAAAATCATGTTCTCCGAGGAAAATTTTTGCAACTTCATTCATTTTATTGACGTCCAAACGTCGGTTTCCCAAATTCCAAACATAGCGATAGTCGAATGGTGACACATCACCCTCCAGGATGTGATATTTGTATTGTTTACCTACGGCGGAAAAACGTGCATGGAAAGTATCATCCACCTCTTCGGCGGAAAACACTCCTATGGTTTTCGGAATACCACATTTGAATGCTCGGAGCAGTTTATCAGCTCCGTATGTCCAATCAGCATCGAAGTGAAAAACCTGATAATTAGCATGAACACCGGCATCGGTCCTTCCGCTGCTATGTATGCGTATGGGACGTTCGAAAATAAATTTTAACCGTTCTTCTAAAATATCCTGTATCGTATTATGACTCGGTTGACTTTGCCAACCATTAAAATCAGTCCCATCATAGCTGCAGATACATTTCCATCTCATGACATGAGGCAATTATGCTTTGACCTTGTAGCACTGGCTGGTTCTGTTCCAATTTAACATAAAGAAAAATGCACCCGCGGCGGCACAGAAAACGAAGAAAATAAATGTGGCATTCCATCCCCACTTGTCGGCAATTTTCCCTACTCCCCATCCGGAAACCGCACTACCTAAGTATCCAAAGGTCCCCGTTAGTCCAGTTCCTGCTGCAGCCGCACGACGAGATCCAAACTCTGCTCCTGACACGCCGGCAAGAGTTTGAGGACCATATATGAAAAAGCCTATGACGAAGAAAAACACCGTATTGACAAAGATTGATTCGGATGGCATGTACCAAAACATAAATAGCGTAAGAATTAGAACCATCATGAAATAAAAAGAAGTACAGTTGCGTCGCCCTCCGAAAATCCTATCGGATGCCCAGCCTGCCACAACCCCCCCCACGGCGCCCATTAATTCAAATATTACGTTCGTGTAGGCGGCTCCCATAACGGTCGAGTTTTTTGCCTCTTGTAAAAACGTTGGTGCCCAATTAAAAAAGCCCATCCTAATTATATAGACGAAAAAATTAGCCATGCAAACATACCACAGGGATTTGTTTGGAAGGATGTGTTCTAGGAAAACCTCCCTAAAGGTGATTTCCTCATTCTCGCTATGCCCGGTATCATTGAGTAGGTTTTCCTTCTCCTCTATGGAAGGTAATCCCAACGACTTTGGATTGTCTCTTAATCTCTCAAACAGAAATATTGATAGCAATAGTGCAAATACTGCAGGAATAAAAAATACATATCTCCAACCGAGCAATTCCAATATTTCCGATCCAACCAGAAGTATAATGATACTACCCATTTGATGGGATGCGTTAACGATTCCCCACTTGGTACCCAATTCAGAGGGGGCATACCATTGGGTCATCAGCCTCGAAACAGGAGGCCATCCGGCAGATTGAAAAGCTCCGTTTAGGGCATAAAATAAGACAAAAACCCAAAGGGAATTCGCCATGCCGATAAATATACTGCAGAAGGCTGACCCAATCAGTCCTACCGGCATAAACCATCGGGCATTTGTTCTGTCACAGATTACTCCCGCAAAAAATTTCCCAAACCCATAGATAAGTGCAAATGCGGTAAATATCCAACCGATCTCCGCCTTTGTGCATCCTAATTCCGTCAACATTTGCGGGGTGGCTACCTGAAAATTTTGTCGAACCAGGTAAAACGCAGCATATCCAATAATTAATGAGTACATTATTCGTAGGCGCCAGTATTTATATTGCCGTTCAACGATTTCAGGTGCTAATGCGGCACCGTTTGTGGTTTTAATTTTCATAACAACGAAGATGCAAGGCAGCTTGAGACTATATGTCTCGAGCGCAATTTTTTTACCAGCAAGTATCAAATTTTTTCTTTTATCCCAACCAAAGGATAAAAAAATAACCAAATCAACGCAAAATTAAACGATTTTTCTTGATTTTTTAATTTTAAAATTTTTCGCAAATTTTCACTTAGGATTGACTTTTGTTTTACATTAGCCACCATTAACATTTGATGAGGAGTAATGTCTATTGCGTGATATTGGGAGGAGGACGTGGGGATAGGTTGTATCCGCTGACCAAAACGCGTTGTAAACCGGCAGTTCCACTGGCCGGCAAATACAGACTGATAGACATCCCCATAAGTAATTGTCTAAATTCTGGGCTTTCAAAAATTTACATTTTGACACAATTTAATACGCGATCTTTGCACAGGCATATAGAAACAACCTATAGGTTTGACACATTCGGGAATAGTACCATTGAAATTTTTTCTGCCGAACAAACCAACAGTCAAGGGGAGCAATGGTACATGGGGACTGCCGATGCCGTAAGGAAAAATCTAAAATACATTAATACCAACCCCGATGATGTCATTTTAATCCTTTCCGGTGATCAGTTGTATAGAATGAATCTACTGAATTTGATTGAAAAGCATCATGATTCTCGAGCAGATGTAACCATTGCGATGAAAGCAATCCCAGAACACAAAATTTCTTCATTTGGAATAGTAGAGATTGACCATTCGTTAAATGTTAAAAGCTTCATTGAAAAGCCCAAATATCCGGAATTTGTAAAACATTGCCTATTGCCCGCACACATCAGAAGCACTCTCAAGGACAAAAGCAATACGAATTATTATCTCGCTTCCATGGGCATATATGCGTTCACATCAAAAATACTAATGGAAGTTCTTTTGGGAGATGGAGAAGATTTCGGAAAGGACATATTACCTGGTATGCTCAATAGGTATAATGTGGGGGGCTATGTATTCGATGGTTTTTGGGAAGACATAGGTACCATCAGGTCCTTTTTCGAAACCAACCTCATGCTCACAGATGTAGTTCCGGAGTTTGACTTTTTCGATGCTGAGAATCCCATTTATACGCGGGCACGCTATCTTCCTGCCTGCAAAGTCAATAGCTGTCGAGTAGAAAAAACGCTACTGTCCGATGGTTGCATTATAACCGACGCCATCCTTAATCGATGCGTCATTGGCCTTAGATCGGTCATAAGAAAAGGAACATATCTCGAAAATGTTCTAATGTTTGGAGCAGATTATTTCGACTATCCTATGGTTACAAAACAGGTAACTGATTCCCCTATTTCCCTTGGCATTGGAGAAAATTCAATAATAAAAAATACCATCATCGATAAAAATGCTAGGATTGGGAGCAATGTATACCTAACGCCCTATGGCAAGCCAGATGGTTATGAACATGATGGAATGTACATCAAGGATGGGATTCTTTGCATTACACGCAATGCGGAAATTCCCAACAATACTGTGATTTAATGATAAAAAAATGAATGGTAAGAAAATTTTTCTGGATTAAATGAAAAGACGTCCTAGATTTTTCTGCAGGAGTTTGATTTTTGAAAAGTTTATTAAAAATATTCGTACTTTTGAGTATCGTACTTGTGGTTAGAAGTGTGTTAGCAGAAAAAATTTCATCACCGGAAAAAGAAATAAAAAAAGAAAGAAAATACGTAAGCATAAAACAAAGCAAATTGATGGCCAAAATCTTGTTCAATAATTTATGGGAAGAACTAAGTGAAAAGTTCGGAGAAAGGAATTTGAAATTCCCCAAACAGGTAGTTTTTCTCAACGGAGCTCCGGGGTCTGGGAAAGGGACAAACACCTTAAACGTTATGCGAGCTTTGGAAATTTCTAACCCTCCCATCGAAGTTAGTTCCCTGTTGACCACTCCGGAATGTGAGTCCTTGAAAGCGCAAGGACAGCTTGTGAGCGATGACATTGTGATTTCACAGGTTGTGAAAGAGTTATTGAAGGCTGAAAATTACAAAGGTGTTATAATAGACGGATTCCCAAGGACCGTCGTCCAGGCATATTTTTTAAAATATTTACTATATAAACTACATGAAATTCACGATGGACTGCCAACGGGTTTTAAAATAGTAAAATTTTCTGTAACACGGCAAACAAGCATAGAGAGGCAACTATTGCGCGGAATCATGGCCATTGAACAGAATAAAAAGGCGAAAAAAGAGGACTTAAAAGTTGTCGAAGTCCGGCCAACCGACCTGTCCATTGAAGCAGCATCGCGAAGGTATCAAATCTATGAAGATTCAATAAATGCTTGCATGGCGATTTTACGGGATGACGTGCTAATCTACGATATCGATGCCGAAGGCACTCTCGAAGAAGTAAGGCGTCGCGTAGACAACGTTTTATCAGGCCAAAAGAAACAACGGTAATAAATCCCTTGACGGCAAAAATAAGATTAACGAAATTCGGGAATCTAAGGCTTTGACTACTTATCGGAAATAAGAATTGTGTTGGCAAAGGAGGCAATAGCTTCGCTAGATCCAATTGATCCGATCCCTTCATTGGTTGTCGCTTTTAGCCCAACATCTTTAACATCGATTAGCAACGTTGAAGCAATGGATTCACGAATTTTATCAAGGTATGTGGATAGTGTGGGTTCCTGGGCGATAATGATAGCGTCAATGTTGGAGATTTTGTAGCCCATTTTATTTACCATGCCACAGGCATATTTTAGAATTTTTTTCGAATCCAGGTTTTTTGTCCATGCTTCCGTATCAGGGAATACTTGGCCAATGTTGGGCAGTCCTAGTGCCCCCAAGAGAGCATCGGCCGTCGCGTGTATGAGTACATCGGCATCAGAATGTCCCACCAACCCCTTGTGGAAATCAATCATCACTCCTCCAAGGGTCAATACTCGTCCCGTAGCCAATCGATGAATATCATATCCGACACCAACTTTAATTTTCACGTGCTAACAACATTGTAAAAGTTTTAATATTGGCAATAAAACAATGCTGACTTTAAAAAAATGCCCCGGGCATTTGCAAAGAAAACAAATGTTACAGTATGTCTGATTGATGTTTCTCTTTGAATGTTTTGAACTTTCCATAAAGGCATTATCTTATCCTAAACATTTCCTGGCAGCTTTGTCGGAAATTCTAATTTGTTGGATAACACAACCGGGCTTGCCTTTGCCCTTGTGCTCTTACGTCCCCTCGGACGAGGGGAGTTAAAAACCGAGAGTCTCTTGGGGGAGTGAGGTTTTTCATCCCATAGAGTGGTTTTGTCCCAAAATTTGAATTCCTAAGATCTTCATTCTTTGCCGTTTTTATTTTCCAGGTTTCCAAAGAAACCTCTCTATTATCTACGTAATATTTTCCAATATTACCATCATTATCGGTTTCATATCCATAGACATGCCGCCCACCATAGGGACGAAAACTAATTTTATTGCCAGAAGCCAAAAGTTCTCCTGTGGGTAATGAAACATCCTGTCCCGTATATCTTGCAAAACGAAGATATATCTCTTTCACTTCTATTCGTGGACGATCAGACATAATTTATCCTTTTATTTTAATTGGTAGGATACCGCATATTACTGTATCTTTTTGAGTCAAGTATGTTTTAAATTTTATTCCATCGCCAACAATTTACGTTTATTTCGGATTAATAGGATCAAAACGTCAATTGACAAACACCAGATCCCGGAGACATCGGTGTATCATAACTACAAAATTGTATTGAGAAAATCATCGATGGGGATAGATTTTCTCTAAAACCAGGTGAATAACAATAGGATAAACATCATCCTCAATGGTAAAAACGTTAAGGCTCAGGAGGGAGAAAGGTTAGTTGAAATAATCCAGCGGCATAATATCCCCCTGTCAGCCCCATGCTACCATAGGTCATTAACGGAAACAGGGCATTGCGGGTTATGTCTGGTCGGTGCCAGAAGAAAGGTGACCGATAAATTTTCGGTGGTGTTTGCGTGCACTGCGACTGCCAAGGATGGCATGGAGATCGACACCGAATATAAGGAGGCCGTCGACAAACGCAATGAGCTATTTAGATTGCATCTCCTACGGCATCCACTTGATTGCTCAAAATGCAACAAAGTGGGATACTGCTTTTTACATAAGTTTGCCTCCCAAACAAGATTCCCAGGATTTACGCGCATAGCAAAAGATCACCCGCAAGATATTAAATACAAGAAATTCGGACAGCACATCCTTTTCGATGCCACAAAATGCATAGGTTGCCAAAGGTGCATCAGGTTTTGTCGAGATGTCCTCGACGAAGAATTGCTGGGCCTCATAGGCAATGAAAATGGATATGGGGAGATAGATTTATATCCGGGGAAAAGCCTGGATAACAATTATTCCTTGAACCTTGTTGATCTATGCCCAGCGGGAGCATTTGTGAATAGGAACTACCTCTATCAACCGGTAGAGTGGAACCTGATAAGCACTCCTAGTATTTCCACAGAAAGCAGCGTGGGGATAAATACCTACGTCCTCCACAAAGGCAACAAAATTTTTAGGATAAAACCACGCGAAAATAAATATGTAAACGACGCCTGGATGACGAACTCAGCAAGGAATGAACATAGATATTTCGAAAATAGAAAGAGACTGACCAAAATAATGCAAAATGGGCAGCAGGTACCTTTGGAATCAGCTCTCCTACAGATAGTAGAATCCTTCCAAACAAATGAATTAGCCGTTGTTTGTTCAGGAAATATGTCCCTGGAGGATCAATTCGTTTTACGAAAACTGCTGGATTCTATCATACATAACGTATTTTTTCTACGCAAAAAAATGACCCCCGATGGTTTTTTGATATCCGATGATGCTACGCCGAATGTTAATGGGGCCATTTTGAATAAAATTACCACCCAAGAAAAAATCGTTGATGACTTGAAAGAACTAACTGAAAAGATACAGACCGGGCAGTGTAAAAGAATTTTATCATTCAATGAGGAAATTTTTTCCCACGGAGTCCCCTACGCATTACCGGATGACCTAAAAATATTTTACATAGGAACTGAAAATAATAAAACATCAAAACGAGCAATGGTTGCCATTCCAGTCACAACGGTTTTCGAAAATACGGGAACTTTTATCAATAGGGATTGGAGATTGCAAAAGTTTCACAAAGCTGTTAACCCACCAAATGGTAACATTTTTCCGATGTGGTATATATTTTCATTGCTACTAAGTGTCTACCTAGATGTTTCGAAAAAGGAACTGTTATGGCTAGATGATGTTTGGAAAAATATGACACATACTGTAGATGTATTGGCAGACATTGACTTTTTCCATGTAAATCCCGGCGGAATTTTGTTAAAAAATTATTTAAAATGATTTTTTGATTGCAAAAAGCTTCATATTGTATACATATACTTAACACAACCGTTAGGAAGTGCGGTTTAGTTAGGGGAGGACCGGCTGGAATATTCTTTCAGCCGGTTGTTTTTATTTTGATATCGACCCCAAAAAGAACTTTCCAAGATGGGAAAAAGCGTTTTTTGATATAAAATGAGAAGATGATGGAACGGTGATATTTTAGGAACTTTCCTGAAAAGAGCATAAAATCTTACATGCTTAGCAACATGTCAATTTTCTTCTCTATACTTTTGCCATATTCTAAGCCGTCCCACTTGCTGTTCAAATTACGAACCAAGTTTACGCTTCCTTTTTTTACAACATCAAACCGCGGATCAACACATGGATTTTTTAGTGGTTTTTTAGATCCGTAGGCTTTTAAATGCTGTACGTGGGCACGAACTCCTTCTTTCATTGTAAAAAAACAAGCCCAGTACATATCATATACCATGGTACCCAAACTATTGAAATTGTTTTGAGTGATATCGATATTCCCATCGAATTTTAAAAAATTAGTCTCATGGCACATTTGTGCAAATGCCACATCACTATTCACACCTTCGAAAGCAGCCTCCCATAGGTAACACTCTATGAGGTATCTCAATTGGAGAGAATCGACCTGTGTATTATAGTGCCGTATGTACCTAAACATCATTTGTTCGGTGGCTCTGCCTTTGCCCATGATTCCATACATTTCTTCTCCCGGAACCTCTCCCAATCCCCATTGCACATAGGCCAATATGGCAATCATAAAAAGAATAAAAAATATCAAAGGTTTTTTCATTGTCATAATAGTTTATTTCCTATAGGAAATACTATTCATCGTCAAACCAAATCGATAGATCTTGTAAAACTGTTCCCGTGCCATTGGCAACTGC
>JAITET010000027.1 GCA_031281895.1 Puniceicoccales bacterium
GCAGTTCCATGTAATTATCATTGGCCGGGAAATTGGTCGACTGTATGATAAAAACATCATCACCGCGAATGCTTTCTTCTATCTGCACACCGATTTCGCCGTCCGGGAAATTTTCAATTCTTACCTGAGAAATTTTAACTCCCAGGAAAGAGCAAATGGACTCTGCCAGTGCCCGATTTGACGTTCCTGAAAAAATTTTAATATCGTTGTAGGGTGAAATTAACCGTTTCATCGAAATACCCAAATTGGCCCACGGCACAAATTAGTCAATTTTGTAATTGAATAATTTAATTCAAAAAATCATTGACAAATATTTTACAATTCGCACACTGCTGCCTCGCAGGAAAAAATATGACAGAGATGCAAGAACCATTATTACGAGGGGCTAATCCGAATCAGGGCCTTGAACTTGATCCAGGGGGCAGTGAGTCTTCCGGTATGCAAACAAGTAGCGAAAGGCTTTTGGATCCCAACTGGTCTGTGGATAGAAAAATGCTAAATGATTATCAGTCCCAAATAAAAAGCAGGACAGATGGGGTAAAAAATTTGGGAGATGAAGTTGCAAAAACAAGCCAACAAATTGCTGAACTAAAAAGCACTCATATGTCGATAAAAGACATCGCCATACGGGCTCTCGTAGTCACCGCCGTCGTCAGTGGTCTTGTTGCTACAATACTACTTGCACCAGTCTCCGTTGCCATTATCGTGGGGGTTTTTATAGGGGTATCAGCTTTTGTGGCCACTTTTTATACTTTGTATAAAAGTAATCTCAATCGGCAGGCACAAGTTGAATTATTGGAACATCTAAAAAATGCCCAGGAAAATTTGCAGGGTGTAAATGCGGAAATATCTGATGCATATGGTAACTTAGCGGCTATGGAAGGGAAAGTTGCCGGCCAGCAGATAGTCATGGAAGAACAAAGAGGAACCATAGTCCAACAACAAAGTCTGGTGGATGATCAAAAAGGTCAATTGGTAACCCTCCAACAACACAACACTGAACTTAAGGAAAATTTAACAAAAGCTCAAGAGGCCAGAGCTGAAGCAGAGAAACAAGTGGAAGAAATAGAAAAACAAACCAATGAATTGCGATCTAGTCTTGAAAATGTTCAGGCTGCGATTAGAGAAAGGGAAGCGGAGATTGAGAAATTAAAAAGTACAAACACAGAACTGGCGGATAAGATCAGAGACCAGACAGAGGCGATGAAAAAATTTGTTACCCAACAACAGGAAATGGTTACTGAACTTGAAAGTGCAATGGAACAGAATCAAAGATGTTTAGACGACATGTTGAAAAAGGTACAAACGGGCGGTAGTGAGGCGAATGAGCAAATAGAAAAAATAAAAAAATACATCCAAGAGAACTTCGATGCCGTTCGGGAAGAACTTACCGCGGCAACTACCAAATCCAATGAAATATTGGGCGGTTTGCAGAACGGAGAAATAACGGAGGATACGATAGGAAGGCTTGTTGAAGCGCAAAGGGTGGTCAATGAGGCTGTCCTGAGGAGTACCACAAGGTTAGGAACCATGCAGGCAGAGATCATTGGAGCACTGACGAAGCTACAAGGGGAAATACAAAAGTGGCAAGAAAAATTGGAAACCGCCATTCAAGAGTTACATCAACAACATGAAGAGGCAATGGGAACAGTAGCGAAATTATCACTAGAATGTCTCGCGTCGAAAGAGAAGCTAGAGGAGTATGAAAGACAGATGAAGGAAGAAATTCAAAAGGCAACAGAAGCAAATAAGAAATCCAGCGGTGGGGGCCAAGAGGTCATAGACGCCATGCAAAATGCCGAGAGACTTAATCAAGAAGTGAGGAAGCTAAAAGAAGAGTTGGAGAAAGAAAATGCAAGGATAAATGAAGCAAAGCTAAATGCACAAGCTATAGCAGAAACTATAATAGAGATGGAAGATAAACAAAAGCAAATTACGGCAAATTGCGATGAATTGAAGAGACAAAACAAAGAGCTTCGAACCTCGAATGATGAATTATTCGATCGTGCTCAAAACATTGGCGGAAATTTAGATGCCATTGGGCAAGGTATTGATCGAGTTGCCGACGATGTTAGCAGTATTGTTGTCGCAAGCGATGTCGCATCGAGATGGGGAAGATTTCAGGCTGCGTTGGGAGCGGGAATAGGAGGCTTCGCAGCTGCTGGGCTAGGCGCTGGAGCTGCGACGGTTGGTGGTGTGGCAGCAGCGGGAGTTTTTGTATCCGCTTTAGTTGTAAGCTATGTAGCAGGTGCAGATGAGGGGTATATTGCAAGCGCTAAGGAAAAAGTTTCCAGACTAATGGCAGGTATTAGTTCTTCGTGGAGCATAATAGCAGGCCTGACGACACGCATAGCAGGCCTGACGACACGCATAACAGGCCTGATGGGTTTTTAACATAATAATTTGTGGCTTTCGACGTTCTCCTTAGCAGTAGTAAGGCTAATGTACACACTTGAAGAAGTGGCTAGCCGGAAATTTGTCTATTCCTCAAAAACTTCATTTCCGTAGATTAAGCCAGACCGTCGCTTTTTTTAAATCTTCTGGAGTATCTATCCCTATGGTCGGATATTTTGCAACTACGGTGTCTATGGCATACCCATTGTCCATAAACTTCAATTGTTCTAGCGATTCGGCACTTTCAAGGGCACTAGCATGTAAATTTTTGTAGTTTTCAAGTACTGCACGCCTATACCCATATACCCCAATATGCCCCCAAAATTGGTGATGGGTCAGCCACTCGGATTTTTCGACACCACGGATAAAAGGAATAGGGCTGCGTGAAAAATATAAAACTTTTCCACTTTGACAAACTGCAACTTTTACGCGGGATGGATCGTCGATGTCTGCAAAATCAATAATTTTAAAAATTGGGGTAATGATATCCGCTCGGCTAGTTTTTGCTCGTTCGCATATGGCAATCAGCGACTGGGGGTCTAGGAGTGGTTCGTCGCCTTGGACATTTACTATGAAGTCGGCTTGCACTCGGTCCAAAACGGAAACGATCCTGTCCGTACCACAATGACACTCCGACGACGTCATTATGGATTTGCCCCCGAATGAACGTACAACATCTTCCACCTCAACGGAATCAACCAGCACGTAGATTTCATCCGTAATATTTGCCTGCTTCGCTTTTTCGTAGACATGCTGGACCATTGGCTTTCCGCACAGGTCGGCTAATACTTTTTTCGGAAATCTTGTGGATCCTAATCTGGCCGGTATGGCAACTATTGTTTTCAATGGAAGTGATTGATAATATTTTATCGGGAGATTGGAAATCCAAATTCGTTAAAATTTTAAATCGCGGAGAGCGGGATTGCTTTCTTTTGAATTTTATAAAAAAAATACGCGAAACTCAAAAAAGAGGACCCAACTTGAAAGCAATAATAGCTGCACAAATGTGTAGAATAAGCGGATTGTTGAGAACGGAAACGGAAAAGTGTTTCGCCGCATACGGTCTTTGTCCCATTCTGCCGTATCCAAAGAATGTTTGATCGCAAACTGCTGGGTGGCCTCTCAACAGGTTGCAAATAAAAAACATTTGCATGGGATAAAAAATCTTTACTTATGTAAAATCTGTTGCGGATGAATATTTTAACGATACCGATATTCTTTATATTGTATGCCCTAGGAAATTTGCCTGATTCATTACGGCCAAATTCCCTGTTTGTGCGGTTATTACTCAATATTGGTAGTAAAATTTTGCTGGCCTGGTTTTTGTATACTATCGGATTAGAATTCTTCGGGGCACCTTTTGTCCTATTGAATTTAATCATGCTATTGTCCGTGGCTTTTGCCCTATACACTGAAAATTATTCAAGGTTTTTTGAACGTACGGACTTGGCACAATCTGTCTTTTTGGCAAATATGTTTGCCATTGGACTACCGCTTGAAAATCTACAGAAATTCTTCTACGCATTCTTCATACCGTACCTAACCAGCAATGCAATTCTATTGGTAGCCGGATTTCTAAAAGAGTCGGAATATGCTCAACGATCCGTACACATCGAGAATTTTTATAAACTCTTTGAAAAAAGAAAGGTCATTGCCCTTCCGTTATGCTTAGCAATGATATTTTTACTGGGAATTCCTCCTTTGCAGGGATTTTACTGGCGAATAGCCTTTTTAGAGGCTGTTTATAATTTCGGACGGCCATGGAGTTTCGTGGTGTACACGGTTTGCTTTTATTCCATGGGCTATGTGTACCTCAAATGGATACTAGCAATTTTTCAAAATAAATCTTCTTCCAAAGAAGCGAGCAATTTCCATTCTTCCTTCGTAATCAACGGACTGATCATCCTATGTGCATTTGCAATGCTGGGATGTTTATTTTTAATTCCGAATTAAAATATCAAAATTTTATTTGTAATCGAAATGGTTGACCATATCTTGGAGCAAATTGATGCAAAATGACCAATCATCAACTCCCATGATGCGGCAATATTTGGAAATCAAAAAAACGTTGCCGAAAAAAACATTATTATTTTTCCATCTCGGTGATTTCTACGAATTGTTTAACGAAGATGCGGAAATTGGGGCACGCCTATTGGGAATAACATTGACCCGGCGTGGAGCTATGCCGATGGCGGGAGTACCTTACCACGCTGCCACATCATATATAAATAAACTTTTAAACCGTGGCTACAAAGTCGCCATCTGCGATCAAATTGGTATCCCAAAACCAGGACATCTCGTAAAACGATCCTTGGCACGAATTCTTACGCCGGGAACCATCCTGGCAGAACACCAACTGAATGCCAAGCAAAACAAATACATTCTGGCGATAAACATCAAAAAACATGAATTTTCCATAGCATGGCTAGAAGCGTCGACGGGAGAATTGCAAATCGCAACATCCCCTGATCCCCGGAGACTATTTCCTATTACCTTCGCCTTAAACCCTTCCGAAATCATAGTTCCGGAAAATTCCCAATCCCAGTGGCCAAGTCTGGACACAAATGTTAGAGAATCTCTAAATGATCTAGTCAAAGGACGCACACTATCGGAGTTACCGGAATTTTATTTCGACAAGGTTCACGGTGCGAACGTTGCCAAAGAAATTTTGGGAGTATTAAATTTCGATGGCTATGGAATAACTTCCAATGATTATCCCGCCCTCGGTCCTGCCGGAGCACTTCTTCACTATGCCGAAGAAAATTTCCGCCAAAAGCCACAAAATATTATATCCATTCGACTGTATAGACCGCAAGAATCTATGCAAATCGATAATTCCACAATCAAAAATTTAGAAATTTTTTATTCCGTTTCCGGTCAAAAAATTGGGTCACTCGTACATGCCATTGATCGCACAACGACCCCATCGGGTGCCCGACAATTGGAAAGGTTTTTGATGGAACCTAGTTTGCAAAAAAATGAAATCATTGGGCGGCAAAACTGCGTGCATGCATTTTGGGAAGATGAGGCCCTACGGCTCAATGTTAAAAATTGTTTAAAAAATACCCACGATCTATCGCGGATTTTGACACGCCTACAAAACCACATGAGAAATCCACGAGACTTAAATGCGGTCAAATTAACCATCGAGCAATTTCCTGCCTTAAAAAATTTTCTAGAAGCAAGTAAGGTTCCTGAATTGAGAAAATTTTCCGAACAAATTCACACATGCGATGAATTAAAACGGCTCCTATTATCTGCCCTGGGGGATAATTTACCAACCGACCTACTGTCCGGTGGCTACATAAAAGCGGGCTATGATGTTCAACTCGACGAATACCGAAATCTATCAACGAATTGTAAATCTTGGATCAATGATTTCGAACGTAAGGAGCAATTGCAAACGGGAATCAAAAGCCTAAAGGTCAAGTACAATGGAGGATTTGGATATTTTATCGAAGTAACCAAATCCAACCTACATCTCGTTCCCAATTATTATATTCGGCGACAAACAACGGTTGGTGCGGAACGATATACCACGGATGAGCTAAAAAAGAAGGAGATAGAAATTCTAAATTCCCAAACTTTGTCCATAGCCCTGGAAGAACAGATTTTCGACAAATTGGTTGCCAGAACATTGGAAAACTTTCAGGATTTATTGATGGCTTCTAAGGCACTGGCTCAGTTGGACGTTTTTTGTGGATGGGCGGAGTTATCCAAAGAGCATCACTACTGTTGTCCAGAAATAGTCAATGAAGATTGTTTGGAAATCATAGATGGTCGACACCCGGTCATCGAGCAAATGTTGAAGCATGAAAGTTCAGACACTTGTGGAGACATTTCGAACTTCACACCCAATGACCTGCGACTAAAAAACGATGAGATTCAGATTGCTTTGATTACCGGACCAAATATGGCAGGTAAATCTACCTACATTCGGCAGGTTGCCCTAATTGCGTTGTTGGCTCATATTGGCTGTTGGGTCCCTGCCAAGAAATGCAAGCTTTCGCTCATCGATAAAATCTTTTCACGCATTGGATCCGGCGATGATCTCTCCCGTGGACGTTCAACGTTTATGTTGGAGATGTCTGAAACCGCTAATATTTTGAACAATATGACAAACTCTAGTTTGATAATTTTAGACGAAGTGGGGCGTGGCACGAGCACATATGATGGATTAAGCATTGCTTGGGCGGTTATTGAATATCTCCATAGGGATGATGGTCGGGGTCCTAAAACATTATTCGCCACCCATTACCATGAATTGACGAAACTGTCCCAAACCCTTTCCCGCATGAAAAATTTTCAAATGGAAGTTAAGGAGTGGAACGATGGAATAATTTTTATGAGAAAAGTTCTAGATGGAGCAGCCGATAAGTCATACGGAATTCACGTCGCTCAACTGGCAGGAATTCCCAACAAAGTTATCTCCCGTGCCAAAGACGTGCTTAGGGAATTGGAAGAGGAAGGAAATGTTTTTATAAAAAATGTTTGGCATAAAAAATCCAACACCTTTCAGGAAGATTCACAAATTACACTTTTCTAATGGCAGACAATCGTTGAATTTTTTCTCTTTCTATCAGTCCCCTAAAAAAATTGGACAAAAATGAAAGAAAAGATGGGGAATTTGTGTTTGCTAGAAAAATGGCAGATAGAGAAAAAGATGAGAAAGACGCCTGTTTGTACTATTTCCCGACTTCCCGCAATGGACGGGTTAGCTTCTTTTTAATGCCATCCAAAACCCCATTCAAAAATCTTCCAGATTCTTCTGTCGATAGGATTTTTCCAATGTCTATGGCCTCATTCATGGCAACTATGGGAGGTACGTCGTCCCGAAATAACATTTCATATATGGCAACCCTTAAAATAGCTAGATCGACGATTGCTATTCTGTCCAAAGACCAGTGGGTGGCATGCTTTTTTATCAAATCATCGATGATGTCAATGTTTTCAACAACCCCTACCGCAAGCTCTTTCCCGAATTTATACTGGTCATTTTCCTTGGGGAAATAAGAATCTATAAAAGCATCAACGACGTCTCTAATTTGTATAAAATCTTCATTTTTGTTTATGGACCAGGAATACATAAATTGTACGGCGAAAATTCTATTTTTCCGCCTGGGGGACATATCTTCGGGAAACATGGTCGTCATTGCTATGTCATATCTACCAACGGTCAAGAAAATTATAAGTCGAAGGGTTACGGGCTAAATTTAAATCGTTGGGGAGCCACTACTATTACATACTCACCTTTTTGTGACGCCTCTACAATTTCTTCGTAAACCTGACTTACTTCACCCACGTGGAATATCTCATGTAATTTTGTCATTTCCCTGGCCACACAGATTACCCGGGTCGCCCCCATTACACTTTGTAGGTCTTTCAAAAATTTCAAAATCCTATGGCAGGATTCGTAGAATATCAAAGTATAGTCGAAGTCGACATATTTTTTGAACATATTAGTCCGGGCCGATGTTTTGCTCGGCAAAAATCCAAGGAATAGGAACCCGTCGCTCGGCAATCCCGATGCTGCTAGGGCAGTAATAAGTGCACAGGCTCCCGGAAGGGACTCCACTGGAATTTTATGCCTACGGCATGCATTTATGATCCTATACCCTGGATCACTTATCGCAGGAGTCCCTGCATCACTTGTTAAACAAACGGTATTTCCTTCCCCTATTAGGTCTATTATTTTTTGAACCTGCCTTCCTTCGTTGTCGTCACGGTAGGGAATCATCTTTTTGTTTATTTTTAAATAATTCAACAGTTTGGAACACACCCGCGTATCTTCACAGAGAACAACGTCACACCTAGCTAACGCATCAATGGCCCTAGCTGAAATATCACCCAAATTCCCCAGCGGCGTTGGGACTATTACCAGTTTTGACATTTTAGTGAGGACAGGCTGTAATAAATCAGAATTTCTAATTTCTAATTTCTAGTTAGCTTTATGACCATTTTTATGGCCATTAGAATAGGATAAATCTTCCAAACGAAGCGTAGGGTTTTGTTCCCATTTCGTCGGCCTTGCCCACGGCAATTGTGAACTTTTTACACTCGAAGAATCGACGCTGCTACAAGCTGATGTCAGCAGGAGTAAAATTCCAGCCATAAATTCCAGAATACGCTTCATGGGATGGTACAATGGTTTTAATGGTAAAACTTGTCAAGTTCAACGGTTAAAAAATTTTAATAAAAAGCATTTTATTTTTCTTAAAAAATGTTAGGATAGAAAACAGTGTTTCTATGAAAAATAAAAAATTTCTGTGGAAAGGTTTTTTTGTAATAAAAAAATGGGGATAATTCGATGCATGCATTAAAAACAGATAGTGGGAAGTTTGCTACAAAAAAAGAAACGATAAATGTACCTAAGCCGGATACGGTAAAAAAGCCAACTACCGATATTTCCAAGCAAGACAGCAAAACATTATTGATTGTTGCTAAGGCTAGCATTGGTTTTGGCAACCGTTTGTACATTCGTGGGAACGG
>JAITET010000028.1 GCA_031281895.1 Puniceicoccales bacterium
GCGTCGAATTCCCGTTCCTCATTCGAAAAATCACCTATCATACCCACGCTTGGCCAATCCATTAGCTGGATATGAGCTTCCTCAAAATCACTATCATTTAATGCGTATGCCATTGCTTCGTCACAGGTGAATGTAGTAATTGGAGCGAGTAAAGCAAGTATCATATTAAAAATCATGTAAATTGCCGTTTGGGATGACCTACGTTCGTAGGAATTGGGTGCAAATGTATATAGCCTGTCCTTTAAAATATCATGGTATGTGGCTGACAATTCAACGGAACAAAATCTGTTTAGCAACTGATAAACCCTGTGTATTTCGTAGGCATCATAGGCGGATGTAACTGCTTCGACAAGATTTTTGGCCTTTTGCAATATCCATCTATCGATTAGTGTCATTTTCCCCTGCTCAATGCGATTTTTTTCAAAATTGAAATCAAACAGGTTTCCAATTTGAAATCGTAGCGTGTTCCTGAAAGTTCGATAGGTAGCGGATATGTGGTTTATTATGTCGTCGGAAATTGTTATGTCGTCGCGGAAATCTTCCGAAGAAATCCATAGCCTTAGGACATCTGCTCCAAATTTGTTCACGTAGTCATCAGCAGTCTGCGGTTTCCCATCACTCTTTGAAATTTTCTTCCTGTCTTCCCCGACGACAAAACCATGGGTCAGAACATTTTTAAACGGAGCAATTTTTTCCCCAGAAATTATGCTCGTCCACATCGATGATTGGAACCATCCGCGATGTTGATCACTCCCTTCCAAATACATATCCGCCGGCCATACCAGTGAGGCATTTGTTTTTAGAATGGCCCGATGGCTATTACCGGAATCTATCCAAACATCCAATGAATCCATGCATTTTTTGAGTTTTTCAGGGGAAAAACCTTCCGGCAGTTTGATTCCATCCAGCAGGGTTTCTTCGTCGGACTCAAACCAAAAATCGGATCCTCGTTGCCCAATTTTTTTAGCAATACTACGAATGACCCGTTCGTCGAGCAACACGTTTCCGGTTTCATCGTAAAAGGCCGGCAATGGGATTCCCCAAACACGTTGGCGGCTAATACACCAATCGTTCCTCGATGCAATGGCTGCCTTTATCCGATTTTCACCCCATGCTGGTACCCAATTTACACCGCCGACGGATTCTTGCATCTTTCCACGCAAGTTGTTTTTATCCAAGGCAATGAACCACTGGGCCATGGCACGAAAAATTACCGGTGTTTTAGACCTCCAACAATGAGGATATTGATGTTTGTATGACTTCCTAGCCAATAGTGCCTGTGCCAAATTTAACATTTCGATGACCCTATCGTTTGCTTCGCATTTACCATCACTGTCAAGAACACTTATTCCAACTAACTCCGAAGGCATTTGCCCGTCATTGATATACTTTCCGTCGTCGTCGATGGGACAATAGATGTCCAGTTTATATTCAATTCCCGTATTATAGTCTTCGAGTCCATGTCCCGGTGCAATGTGAACACATCCCGTTCCCGAGTCGGTTGTTACGTAATTTGCTAGAACGATCTGGCTGGACCTGTCAATTAGAGGATGTTTCGTTTGCAACCCTTCCAGCTGGGCTCCCTGAAAGGTCGCAATTATATCAAAGTGATCAATGCTACAGCTTTGAACAAAATCCTGCACCCTATTTTCGCAGACCAAATAATTTTCATGGCCACAGTTTAGGATAACATAGTTCAAGTTTGGGTGTACGGCAATGGCAAGATTGGATGGAATTGTCCATGGTGTGGTCGTCCAAATTACCACGTGGGTTGTGCCATTAATTTTCAAAGACCCAAGGGCACCGTCGGTAAGTTTAAATTTTACCAAGATCGATGGGCTAATGTGTTCCTGATATTCAACTTCTGCCTCTGCCAGTGCGGTTTTACACGGTATTGACCAATAGACGGGTTTTTTGTTGCGATAGACTAACCCCTGGGCGACACAATCCGCAAAAAAATTAAGCACACATTCCTCATAGGCAGGATCCATGGTACGGTAGTCGTTATCCCAGTCGGCAAGTATTCCCAACCGCTCAAATTGAGAACGCTGCGTTTTTATAAATTTTTGAGAATATGCCGTGCATGCTTTGCGCAATGATATGACATCGAAGTCTTCTTTTTTTTCACGGAGTTCCTTGACAACTTTATGCTCTATTGGGAGTCCATGGCAGTCCCAGCCTGGCACGTAGGGTGTCCGGAATCCTCGCATTGTTTTATAACGAACAATAATGTCCTTCAAAATCTTATTCAGGGCCGTCCCTATGTGCACATATCCATTGGTAAAAGGAGGTCCGTCATGGAGGACGAACGGCTTTCCTTGGGCATTTTTTTGTTGTATTTTTTCGTATACCCTGTCCCCTTGCCACTTTTTCACCCTAATTGGTTCCCTATTGACTAAATCCGCCCGCATGGGGAAATTTGTCTTTGGCAGATTTAAGGTATCCTTTAGATTCATGGGCGACCATAAATAGTTTGCCCGTTGAAAATGTCCAGTCGTAAAGTAACAATCGGTGAAAATTTTGTATCCCTAAAACCGTGCAATCAATGTCGTCGTTTCATGGTTAGACAAGATATGGCCAAGGTAACCAGAAAGATAGATATGATAACCGTGGTGTTTACAATGGTAGGAATGTGATAAACTTCTGAGAATATCATATTTGTTCCAACGAATGCTAAATTTACTGCAATGCCATACTGGAGCAGGTGGAATTTACTGATTAGCTGTGTTAGGCATATGTATAGAGAGCGAAGTCCAATGATCGCAAAAACATTTGAGGAATAAACAATGATCGGAGTTTTTGTAATGGACAAGACCGCCGGCACCGAATCCACTGCGAATATGATGTCGACGATTTCAATGGTAATCACGCACGCCAGCAAGGGAGTGGCATACCACTTGTTTTCAAATTTTACGAAAAATGCCAAATTATCCTCCGGACGTTTTACTTTTAGAAAAGTTTTTATTTTTGTCAGCAAGTTGCTCGTGCTGCCCCGTTGTTTCTCCGATTTGAACATCCCAATGGCCGAAGCTATCAACATGATACCAAAAACGTGCATCAGCCATTTAAATTTACTCAGCAATGTGATGCCCGTGAAGACAAACATCATCCTCATTACCATAGCTCCTACCATGCCATAGGTGAGCGCTTTTTGTTGGGCTTTGTTCCCTATGTGAAAATATGAAAATATCGCCATGAACACGAACAAATTGTCGACGGATAGCGACAGCTCGAGAACGTATCCCGTAAAAAATTTCAAGGTACTTTCGTATCCAAGGAAAAAATATACCAACAGTCCAAAAAATACTGCAAGGGATATCCATGCAATAACCATGTATGCATGGGATCTATGATTTGCCCGGGTATATTGTGCTTTTGCCAACACCACATCGGCATATAAACCGATGGTAATCATGGTCAAAAATATCCCCCAAAGTTGCCACATGCGGTAAAAAATGCTAGCAATTTTTTGTTAAAATTCAACAAATAATGTCTCCATCGAAGCTTTATGTTGCTAAAAATTTTTTATTAAACATACTGACCATGTCTTACCTATGGAGAAAAAATGTGTAATATTCATATGCTCTGGCAATACTTGCAGAAGTCCCATGGCAGAATATTTGCTTAAAGCCGCTCTACAAAAGGTTAACCTCGCGGACAAATTTCGTGTGTGTTCAGCCGGAATAATGGCGACAGATCATGACAGAGCCAGCGATCTTGCCGTACAGGTGATGAAGGATTTAAATCAAGATATTAGTGGACATGTTTCCCAAAGGGTAACGCAGGAACTTTTGGATTCTGCCACCGCGATTTTTTGTTTGGCCGAAAATCATAGAACATTTTTGTTGTCAAACTTTAAGGGTATAGGAGAAAAATGTTTTCTTGTCAGAGAATTTTTAGATATTAGGGACAGGGATATTTTTGATCCATTTTTTGGGCATATCGATGACTATAGACGCGTTTGTGCTGATATTAGTTCGGCGATGGAATCCATAATAAAATTTTTAGCAAGTAACGATGAAAATTAGTGTTGGAAGTGACCATGGGGGATATAAACTGGCAATGCTTTTGATAAAATATCTAAGTAAAAGCAACATGGATATTTTTTACTATGGAACGTTTTCCGACGAGACTTCCGTAGATTATCCCGACTATGCTAAGTGTGTGGCGGAAGACATCACTTCTTTCAAAAGTGATTTCGGTCTTCTGGTCTGTAAAAGTGGGACCGGCATGAGCATTGCGGCAAATAAAGTATGTGGTGTCCGCGCAGCAAATTGCTGGAATGTGGAAGTTGCCAAACTTGCTCGGGAGCACAACGATGCTAATGTTTTGTGCCTCGGAGCAAATTTTGTAAACGCAAAAAACGCCCAGGAGATACTGGATACATTTCTCAATACGAAGTTCGAAACCCGCCACCTGAAACGCATAGAAAAAATAACTATTCTGGAAAATTCATCGCGATGAAATGGCATATTGGAAACAAATTTTTTTAACCGTACCACTTCCCTATTCAACAAAACCCGACAGGACATGACAATTATCTTGAAATGGTATAGTTTTCACATTTTATCCACATTCAGCTACGTAACTAGTGTTAAAAAATATGAAAAGATCGCACCATTGCAACCAGTTGACCATCGATGAGATTGGTACAAAAGTAAGGCTCATTGGCTGGGTCAATGCCATCCGTGACCATGGAGGATTATTTTTTATAGATTTGAGAGACAGGGAAGGAATTACCCAGCTGGTTTTTGATCCCTCCAGTGAGGGGTTGCGGGCCGTACATTCTTTGCGTGATGAATCTGTGATTGAGGTTTGCGGAATAGTTTCCAAGAGGCCACCCGATACGGTAAATGGTAAAATAACAACGGGTGCCATCGAAGTCGTCGTCAATGAACTAATAATTCATAATATCTGCGATGTTTTACCTTTTCCCATGTCGGATCTCAAAATCGATAGCGTAAGTGAAGATCTACGGCTGACCTATCGTTACCTCGACCTTCGCAGGCCAAAAAGCTTTCACCGGTTGCAAATTCGCCATCGGACGGTGGGTGCGGTAAGAAATTATCTGGACGAAAATGGATTTTTGGAAATAGAAACGCCCTATTTGTTTAAAACTACACCGGAAGGAGCCCGTGAATTCCTAGTCCCAAGCCGGCTAAATCCCGGGTGTGTATATGCCCTTGCCCAGTCTCCGCAGCAGTATAAGCAAATGTTAATGGTGGCTGGCGTGGAAAGGTACTATTCCCTCGCAAGATGTTTTCGGGATGAAGATTTGCGGGCGGATAGACAGCCCGAGTTTACGCAAATCGACCTCGAGATGTCATTTATCGACCGCGAAGATATTTATTCCTTGGTGGAAGGAATGTTGCAAAACATCTGGAAAGCTACTCGAAATATCACCATTGAAACACCATTTCCCCGCCTATCGTTTCGAAATGCCATGGATCGCTTCGGATCCGATAAACCCGACACAAGGTTTGCCATGGAAATTCATGATTTTTCAAACTTGTTCGAATCCTCCAGTTTCAACGTTTTTGCTTCTACCATTAAAAATGGTGGATGTGTCAAGGCCTTTAATGGAAAGTCACTGGCGGGAATTTCCCAAGGAGAAATGAAAAATTTGGAAGACATCGCCAAAACTCTCGGAGCAAAAGGATTAGCCTATATCAAGATAGAAAATGGACAGTGGAAATCTCCAATCCTAAAATTTTTGTCCGATGGGGAAAAGGCAGTCCTTGCGAAGGAATTGGCCATGGCAGAGAATGATATCATCTTTTTTGCCGCCGATGGGTGGGAACGAGCGTGTACAATCCTTGGAAGAATCCGTCTGGAATGTCGCGATTTGGCGATGGCAAAGGGTAAAATCGTTCTTCCCGATGACCAATTCAACTTCCTATGGGTAATAGATTTTCCATTGATGACATTTGATGAACAACAGGGACGTTTTGTTGCAACCCATCACCCTTTCACGGCACCTGTGCCTGAGGATATGGAACTATTAAAATCGGCTCCTCAAAATGTCCGTGGTCAGCACTATGATATTGTTTTAAATGGCATGGAACTCGGCGGTGGCAGTGTGAGGATTCACCAGCCCCAATTACAGGAATATGTTTTTAAGGAAATATTGAAAATTCCGGAAAATATGGTCAACGACCGATTTGGATACATGCTAAAGGCTTTTAAATTCGGAGCCCCTCCCCATGGTGGTATAGCACTCGGACTCGACAGATTAGTAGCTTTGCTGTGTGGGACTACAAGTATACGAGACGTCATTGCATTTCCCAAGACCCAGCGTGGGATAGATATGATGTCCCAATCTCCATGTCCCGCAAGCGATAAGCAGCTAAGGGAATTATATATAAAAATGACCGTCGACAGTGGTTCAAAAAAGTGAAATCTGCCTTTTATTTAAACTTTTTCACTCGGAGATATTTAAAAATATTAAAAGATTTGAAATGACAAATCAACGCAACCCCCGAAAAGTTTTGGCTCGATGTGCGCAAAACTCTAAATTTTGCCTAAAAAGCAAACATTTTGATTTGTTAAACTGGCATACTGGCAATGAACATAAGAGTTGCCAAAATTATCGTTCCCTTCATTAGAGAAACCGACAGTGGATCAAACACCATTCGAGCAATTGCAGAGGTAATCGAGTTTAACTGGCCAAAATCCATATGGCATATTATTCTTGCCGCCATCGAAAGAGCTGTCCATTTCAGAATTAACTTAAACGCAGGACTTATAACGCCCAACCCGACATTTGTCAGCAAACACAGGAGTTTTATAGGTGAGATCAGGGCAAGTTTGGCCAAGGGTGCCACAGCTATTGTGGCTACTCCTACGGTAATTGTAGCAATAAAATGATGCTTTTTTGCAAATTCTACAATGCCATTGAAGGATACATTTCCCAATGCTTGCCGCATAGATTGTACGTCATACTCCCTTAAGCTCCTCGTAGAATTTACAAAATTTCGAAAGCCCACGGGCGTTAAACCTACGATTGCTCCCGCCATTACATCTCTGAGCTGGTTTCTCAGTAAATTGGGAAATCTGACATCCGATGCATCTATTCTGTTAGTATTTTCCATATGTTTTGTCCAGGTTTACTTTTTTAAAAAAACGTCAATCATTTTTTTGCAACTTTTTCAAAAAAGGAAGTAAAACAACAAAACTCGAGCAAACATGCCCCAACTATTTTACCAATGTAATTTTGCTTTCCCTATAAAATCGTCTTAACCTGGGCTACTATTGTCTGAAACGCTTCCATGTTGTGTATGGCCAATTCACTTAGAGACCGACGATCCATTGCGATGTTTAGTTTTTTAATACCATTCATAAACCTGCTATATGCCATATCGTTTGCCCTGCAAGCTGCGTTTATTCTAACAATCCATAGCTGACGCATGTCTGTTTTTTTGCGTTTACGATCCCTATATGCAAACTTACCAGCTCGCCACATGGCATCCTTGGCATATCTAAATAGACGGGATTTATTTCCAAAATCTCCGCGTGTCACTTCTAACACTCTTCGACGACGTTTCTTAGTCGCAACTGCATTTGTTACTCTTGGCATGTTTCGGTTTCCTTTATTTTTGCCATTCGGTCGCCTGCACCGCCATGGCAGTGGTTAATAAAATACTCATAGCCCTACTGCTATGAATTTCATAACGCGAGCGGACATCCCTGCAGCAAGAACTTTATCTTTGCTTGCTGCACGTTTTTGTCTAGCTGTTTTATGGCGCAAAAGATGACCGGTTCCAGGAGAACGATGCATTAAAGTTCCCCTAGCTGTAACCTTAAAACGCTTAATCATTGCTTTATTTGTCTTTTGCATGATGGCGAGTAATACACTTTTTAAATATTTGTAAAGTGTTTTTTATAGGCGATGAAAATATTCTGGAGATTGTTCGCTTGTTAATATTTAGACGCAAAATAATCAGGAAATTAAGGAAATTATTGTTAACGCAATAAACCCACGTGCCATTGAATGCGGATACGTTGCATTAAATCGGAAACAAACGACGGTTTGTACTTTGAAAACGATAAAACAGCAATTTTCCTAAAATTTTTCCCGAATTTTTAATCTCCATTTCGCCCTATTTGGCAACTCCCGTGGAAATTTTTTGATTTAAAAACATCTCCAAACTTCATTCCCACGTGCGGAAATGCAACGTTTTAAAAATTTTGTCAATTTTCCCAAAAATGCTATTCTTTTTTCGTTGATTTTCAATCTTCCTCGTGCTATGCATTATCTCCACATAATATTTTATGTAAAATTATGTGAATTTTGAAATTTTAACGAAAGAAGACAATTATGGACATAGGAAATGTAGTAAGAAATAATGGCATAGGACAATCGGGGCCCCGGAGAGGACATTCAAGTAAGGTTATACGAGTAATTAAAGAAAAAATTATAAACTTTGCATCGAAAGTAAAACGAGAAGTTACAAACGTTGTATTGGAAGCAAGAGAATCTCCATGGATATTTTTTCAAAAAGCTGTATTACTAGTGACAGTAATGGATGCATCGATCTGGATACTTCGGACTGCATTTAGAATGGCGTTGATCTATGGGCCGGAAGCAGTAAGTAGAATTATAATAGCAGGACTGACAATTCCGGGGATACAGGCAGTAGTATTGGTAGCTACAGTGGTAGCAACAATGGTAGCAGCGCGAAAGATATGGAGAGCTATGCCTGTTGCCGAGCGTGAGGCTGTAGTGATCGTACTAATTATATTAAGTGTGGTAAGAACAGTAATGAGAACGTCCATCATATAAGCGATATATTTTGCCTGCTTAGAAGTTGCATTTGTGCCATTTTCTTAGTCTTTTATCTTTTCCAGGGATTACCCTAAAGGTTTTATGTCGCTTCGGGAGAAATTTTACGAAAATTTCTCCCAAAATTTTCGTTCATGTTTCACCCTGTTTGGCAACACCATGGAAGCTTTTTAATTCAAAAACATTTCCAAACCCTGTATCCATGTACGAGAAAGCAATGTTTTAGGGTTTTTCATTAATTAAAAAACTATTCTTTTATTGTTGATTTTCAATCTCCCGCATGCTATGCATATGTTATTACATGATATTTTATGTGGGATCATGTGAAATTTGAAATTTTAACGAAAGAAGATAATCATGAACGCAGGAAATGTGAGAAGAAA
>JAITET010000050.1 GCA_031281895.1 Puniceicoccales bacterium
GGTTAGAATAAGTTTTGCGGCCCTTTGGGGAATTATTTGCCTATGGCTTCCACTAAATTGCAGGGCTGACTATCAAAAACAACGGTCCGTTAGGGTAGCGATCAGCGACAACCAGTTCAAAGAATTCACCTATGATGAAATTGAAATCATAGGAACAGAGGAATTCAGCCTATTTAAAGGGAATACTTCCGTCCCTTTGGCCAGAGTTGCACGCAATCAATCGGCGAAAATTAAACTCACGAATGGTAGATTTACCGTCACAATAGTAGGCGGAAACAAATGTTTGAAAAACGTTCAAGAAAATATTACCGCAAAATGTCCCTGTGGTTTTTTGGGAGTCAAGAATTTACAGAGGCATGGTAAACAGGCCCTATATCGAGGAAATTTCGAAATCACAAAAATAAATAACGGACAATTCTTCCTCGTCAATGTTGTGGCCCTCGAAGACTATTTGAAAAGTGTAGTCCCCAATGAAATGCCAATCAAATTCGGAGTGGAAGCTTTAAAGGCCCAGGCGGTGGTGGCAAGAAACTATGCCATAGCACCCAGGATCAAAGAATTCAAAGAATTTGATTTATACGATTCCGTAGCAAGCCAGGTATACTTCGGGATAAATACCGAACACCCCACTGCTAATCAGGCTGTAAAAGAGACGGAAGGGATCATATTATTACACGGTGGAAATCCAATTCTTGCCCTATATTTTTCCACATCCTGTGGACACACGGAAAACTATGAAAATGCATTTTCCGATCCCAAAACGAATGCGTTTCCGGGTTCTCCCTTGCCGTATTTGAAAGGAAAACCGGACAATCCAAAAATTGGAAACCTTAGAGATGAGGACACTGCCAGGAAGTTTTTTAAGTCCTATCCAAAACTCCTCGATGGTGAATCAAAATATTTTCGCTGGCAAAAAGAGTGGGATGCCCAGGAATTAAAAAAGATTCTGAAGGCTTCCTTGGCAGAACAAAAAGCAAGCGGTCTGATCGATGGATTTTCTTTCAATCCGAATGATTTGGGGGATATTCAACGGATAGATGTAAAAAGGCGTGGTGTCTCTGGCCAAATCATGGAACTGGTCATTGTAACTACGGCCCAAAAAATTTCAGTCAAAAAAGAATTGGTAATTAGGCGTGTGTTCAAAAAAGATGGGGTTGCATTGCCAAGTGCCAATTGCGTTTTCGAACACTCCGTAGATCAAAATGGGAAATTGACAAAAATCACCGCCTACGGAGGCGGGTTTGGCCATGCAGTTGGCATGAGCCAGTATGGAGCCGGGTTTATGGCCAGGCAATTTAATAAAAGCTTTGATCAAATTTTAAAGTGGTACTATCGTGATATCTCAGTTGCCACAATACCTGTGGTATTGTCCACTGACAATCCCCACGTGGTAACACAAAATTTTTATATCACAAGAAGGGCAGCCGCTTTGGTGATAGACAACAAATTTAACATTCCCGCCTTACGGGTGACAATAAATGGCAAAAAACTAAATCTCAATCTGGAGAACTCA
Organism: Puniceicoccales bacterium; assembly: GCA_031281895.1. Taxonomy (GTDB): domain Bacteria; phylum Verrucomicrobiota; class Verrucomicrobiia; order Opitutales; family JAIRKQ01; genus JAIRKQ01. The sequence goes on from JAITET010000050.1 coordinate 1,514, forward strand.
TTATCGAATAATAGCAGTACACACAGAGTTAATATAACACCCTATGTTAAAAGTGGGAAAAATACGATATCATTTCATGTACCCGGTGAGGCGCATGGAGGCAAATCAATAAAACTATATGTAGAAATTTTGAAACCCAAATGAAACTATGGCACACTTTTTATTGCTGTTTCGTCGAAAAAAAATAATTTTCCCCTCTCGTTGATAGTTATTGGATGAGCTGGTACCTATATTTAGCATTAAAGCAGCTGTTTCCCACGGGAAAGAGGTTTTCATTTTTCTCAGTCATGTCCATTATCGGTGTAGCACTGGGAGTCATAGTGCTGTTCGTTGTCCAAAGCGTGATGAACGGGTTTCAACATGAAATTCGCCGGACCATCATAGCTACGCAGGGTGAAGTGCGTGTAAACGCTAACAACAATATACTATATAATGTAGACAGTTTGGATAATTTTTTAAAAAACCAACCCGAAGTTATCGCCCTAGCACGGTATGCCTATGGCATAGGTATGATAGAATACAACAATCGGTCCATATTTCCAATTATAAAAGGTATTGATTTTGAAAACGAAATTAAGGTTATTGAATTGCAAAAATTTATAAAGAAAGGGAATTTGCAAAATTTTGATAATAGGAGCATTATTCTTAGTAGCGAACTTGCTAGTCAAATGGGAGTTACGGTAGGTAATAGCGTGGAAATTTATTCACCCATAATGCTTAGGGCTTTGCAGATCAATGAAGTAATTTTGCCAAAAACATTGAAAGTTGTAGCAACCTATGAAACAGGTTATCGGCAAGCCGATGAAAATATTGCGATGGTGATGCTTGATTCCGTGCAAGATTTGTACGGCTTGGGAGAAGGAGTCCATGGTATTTCGCTGAAATTAAAGCCTGGCATACGGCCAGAAAAATTTGCATTTGAACTGAATAAGAATTTAACCCGTCCCATACATGCGGCAAGTTGGCAAGAGATAAACAAGGATTTGCTTTTTGTCTTAAAAACCGAAAAAACAATGATGTTTTTTGTCCTGATATTTATTTTATTAGTTGCGGCATTTTCAATTACCAGTTCCATGACAATTTCTGTCGTTCGTAAAACCCGTGAAATCGGTCTAATAAATGCACTCGGAGGAACAATTAGACAATGTGAGGCATGTTTTATGATCCAAGGTCTTATAATTGGTATCGCTGGAAGCGTGATTGGAGTTGCAGTTGGAGCACTCATTCTAAAATTTCGAAACGATATAATTTCAGTCTTTGTAAAATTGTGCGGCATAGAAGATTTCATGCTAAGGTTTTATTCCTTTGCGAATATGCCTGCCACCTATCAACTGGGTGACATCTTAACATTGGTCACCTTTGCCGTTGTAATTTGCTGCCTGGCAGGAATGTTACCTGCTAGAAAAATTGCAAAGATTAAACCTGCGGATGCATTACGTAATGAATGATTACATTGTTGAGTTAAAAAATGTTCAGAAAAAATTTGAGAACGTCTTAATTTTGAAAGATGTCAATTTTGGCATTGGAGAACGTGAAACCGTTAGCATTTGTGGCACATCTGGAGCGGGGAAAACGACATTGATAAATATCATGGGATTATTGGAGCTTCCCACCCACGGGAATATTTTCTGGGAAGACCAAAATATTATCATCTGCAATACTAAAAAACTTTCCCAAATGCGGGCGAAAATTTTTGGCTATATTTTTCAACGCTGTAATCTAATTCCCGAGTTAAATGTTATCGAAAACATACTGTTTCCCAAAAGAATAACATCCAAGGTTAGCATATCGGACATAGAATTTGCAAAAGAATTGCTACAATTGGTCCACCTCAGCGGATTTGAAAACCGCAATGTTTGGACTCTTTCTGGAGGGGAAAGTCAACGAATTGCCGTTGTGCGAGCTATGATAAACCGTCCTCGCATTGTAATTGCCGATGAACCAACGGGGAGTCTCGATGAAAAGTCAGCCCATATAACCATGGACATGATTATAAATTTGTGTCGAGAATATGGCAGTTCTCTTTTATTGATAACTCATAATCAACTGTTTGCAAAAAAAATGCAAACTTCCTATACCCTAAATAATTCGGAACTAAAACCTTTTGATTACGCGAAATCCGGACAATAGTTATAGGCTCCCTGATTCATCACAAAAGCAGATCTTTTGACCTGCGACTATGTCTTCTTATGTTATGGAATAGTTTTGCCTCAAAAGAACTGACAATTTCGAACTTAATATCCTGGTCGTCTGTTCCCACAAATAATTGATCGCCTTTTCTATGAAAACTGAAAACCTGTGGATTGTCGGAAAACTCATTAAATGTTACGGTAAATGATTTATCATCGAAAAATAGTAAAGGGGAAACAACCATCGATGCCGTCTTCGTAAAAATTGTTAACAATGTATCCATATCTTCCTGTGAAATTTCCTTAACTTCCGGCTCTCCATTTTTCGAATAGGTAAATTGCCACTTGTTTTGATTATTTAGGCTATGGAAATTAAAATATTCACCGGGAGTAATAATACTTATATCATTGCAACTTTTTGTGGGAAAAATGTAGACCTTTAATAAATCTTCGATGGCATCCATTATTTTCGTTAATTGCTCGCGTTCGATGACAAAAAATAGATCGACGGCATCATTTTCGGCAAGACAAGTCTGTTCATTCACATTCAGGAAACTAACCCTTTCGCTGGTATTTTCGCCATACAATAAAATCGACAAAGTGTGCTCCTGCATATTGTCATGGGTAAAGGTAATATCCCTACTTTCCAATGAAAAAATCCCATGAAAAAAATTCAATATTAGTTCATCTTTTACTTCCAGTCGTAGGTCAGAATGATCTAGAAACCATTTTCCCTGTCGCTTGGTAAAAACAAATTCCCATTTTTTGGATTTTATTTTAAAGATTTTGCAATCCTTTCTTACGTGTGGAAAAATTTTGGGATCGAGAAACTTCGATAAAATTGTACCATCTGGAAATTGCAACTCATCCGCACCGAGACCTAAATCTGAAAATACGAAATTAAAGTCTTCAACCCCAAACTGCATCTTCCGTGAAAACTTTTTGGCAAAAATCGTTATCTCATAGCAATGTTCCGGTAGAATTTCATTCGGTGATTTTTGATTGAGATAGGTTTCTAGTTTTTCATAGAATCGTTCAATGGCAAAACCATTTGCCGGCCAACTATTATCCTCCCATGTTGCCTTCCATTTGCTTGTCTTGGGGGACTTTTGCAGTAAAATTTTTCGGTCAGATTTTAGGTTACGTATGGTAATTTCATCGATGGGCTGCAACCTAGGCGATTCCACGTCGATCTCCCGCATATTTGCTTTAAAGTACATCCAATACCCGGCTAGGACAAACACAACCGCGTTCAGAAAAACTAAAACCACTACTTTCCTTTTTGTCATTTTCTTCTCCTCCACGCTATAATTATCCCCATCAATGCAAAAAACATCGGCAGGACCGTAAGCCTAATCACAATCCGGGAAAAGGCTTTTCTGGACAACACCAGTCGGTAATTTTCAATTTTAACATCTTCGAAATTTTCCAAATTGCTACCATAGAGCATGTAATCGCTAATGCTAAACCAAAAGATTCTATTGCCTAGAATTTTGAATTTTCCATTCGCGATAAAATCAGCGTTTCCAATAACTAGGACCTTACCCGCTTTTGTTGTTATTTCCGAAGTATCAAACTTTTTTCTTTCGGAGATAGTTGCAACGACGTGGGGGCCCGTAGAATTATCATTGTCCGCCTCTCCTTGTTCCCTTACTCCATCATCCGTTTGCATAAGCTCCGTGATTTCAAACTTTTCATTGTCTACAAACCACGGAGTTTGCTTAACCTCATGGGTTGTTCCGAAAACTACCGGTACTCGAAATTCTATGAGCTTATCATTTATCCTATGGCACCCAAAGCGTTTTATTACCAAATCTTCCAAATAGCTCGATGCTGTTTCATTGGTCGAAATAAGCATGTTATCGCCCACAAAAATTCCATAGTCATCAAAAAATTCTCTCAAACCGATGTCAAAATTCCCATCCAAGGCAAAAACAAGTTTGCCATCCCGATTGTCAACAAAGTCCCGTAAAATTTCCCTTTCAAAGCCGAAAAATTTATTTTTGGCTCCAACAACGACAACAAGATCAGCATCTTGGGGGATGGCTTTGGTATCGTATAAATTCAGGGAACGAACTTCACAATTTTTTTGTTTTGCAGCATGTTCTAGGGCAGACAACCCCTTGGAAAGCGACACGCTTTCCAGCTCGTACTCCCCATGGCCTACCAAGAAATACAGCACATTGTTATCCGTGCTTGACAATTCTTTCAATGAAGACGTAACAACTTGTTCCCCGCGAAACGCTATGATACTACCATTACGAGTTCTATAAAGCTCATCAATGGCCAAGACTTTAGTCTTATTGTTTGTCGCTATAATGACGCAATTGGTCGGTAAAATTCCAAAACGACCACACAGGTTAGAATATCCTTTGGAGTTTTCGATGACATTGATAAATTCTACTTTGATCCGACTTTCATTCGTAGAATTGACGTATTCACTCATCAAATGGCGAATGTCGTTTTTTACTAGATTAAAAACATCGGCGCATTCTTGATTCTTCTCCAATAGGACAAAGATTTCCACATCCGATTTCAAATTGCCCAGAATTTTTTTCGATTCCTCACCCAATACGAACCCAGATTTTTCTCCAAATGCTTTCCTATAGAAATATTTGGATGACAGTGCATTCACCAGGCCATATGTTGCAATGGTCAACGAAATAATTAGCAAGGAGCACAATATTTTTATTCTGTTACTACTGCGAAAACTGGCCATGTAAAAAAATTAGTTAATCAGTTAAGCTTTCTTTGAACGACTAGCGTGCTGAAACAAAGAGTCAGTACGCATGTCGACAGGTAAAATACCACGATACGTGTATCGAATACCCCATTGCAAAAATTGTCCAACTGCGAGAAAATATTCAGTGCCTCCTGATATGTCCCGTACAAATTCAAATTTGTTATCTGTGACCGATTTGCAAAAAATTGTTCACCGATGAACAGTGCTAATAGGATAAAAAACGTTACCATGCATGAAATGATTTGGTTTTCCGTTAGAGAACTAGCAAATATTCCAATCGCAACAAAAAGTAATCCGGTGATTGCGATAAACAATAGCCCTCCTCCCATATTAAACGGAGATGCAAACGCCAGTTCTCGGACAATAGGTTCCGACCTAGCTCCTACCGCCACAAATATGGACAAAGAGCATAGCCACAGGAATATAAACGTCCCATATACGGCAAAAAATTTCGCCAATACCACCTCCGTGTATGTAACGGGAACAGAAAATAAATTCTGAAATGTCCCACTTTTGTATTCCTCGGAAAATGATCGCATGGATAGCAAAGGAACAACCACGCATGTTGGCAACCAAAAACAGCGGCAGAACATTTGGACCAAGGGGATATCCTGGGCAAATTTTATATAATCGTGCAAAAGAAATATAAAAATCCCCCCCATTGACAGCGTGAATATCGACGCAACAACATATGTTGCTGGAGATACCATCAACCTGTATATTTCATATTTTAATAGCGTGTAAAACTTTTTCATGAGTCATCGGCATTGTCTTGATCCCTACACCGGCGTGTGGAGTTTAAAAAAATTTCTTCCAAGGAACATTCTACGTGTCCAATTTTTTTCACAAACAATTCCCCATTGTTAGAAATCTTCAGTAACAAAAGGCGATAGGCTTCATCGGCTGCTTCAAATTTTATCACGTACTCTTCATTGCACAAAGATCGTTTAAATTCAATAATTTGAACACCTACCAATTCGAAGTTTTCCCTTATGGTCTGCTCATTGCCACCTATCCTGGCACAGAATATATTTTTCCCCTGGACGTTGTTTGAAAGTTCATCCAAGCTACCAGTAGCTACAATACGGCCTCGATTAATAATGATAAAATTATCACAAACGGTTTCCAATTCGCTTAAAATATGGCTTGACAGCAAAATTGTACGGGAGCCCTTGTTTGCATCGATAATTTTTCTCACTCCAATGATTTGATGAGGGTCTAGGCCAATGGTTGGTTCATCGAGAATAACAATTTCATTATTCCCAAGCATGGCATCCGCTATTCCAACACGCTGGCGATACCCCTTCGAAAGGGTTTTAATCATGCGATGGCGTGCTTCATAATATAAATCACACTGGCGCATGACCTTTTCCGTACTTTGTCGAATTTTTTTCGTTGGAATACCCTTCAATTCTGCTCGAAAACGCAAATACTCTCCTACCTGCAGGTGATCCGGTAAAGGATTATTTTCCGGCATAAATGAGACATGCTGCTTGGCCTGCATAACATTTTCTGCAACGGAACACCCGTTGATTATAACGTCACCCGATGTCCCCATAATTATGCCCGCTAAAATCTTTAGGATGGAACTTTTCCCTGCCCCATTGGGTCCGATCAAACCAACGACACTACCTCTTTCTATGGAAAACGATACGGCATTTAACGCCACCTGCCCGCAATATTTTTTTATTAATTCACTTACAACTATTGCATCGCCTTTGGCCATGATTTTACGCAGGAAAGTGATAAAAAAATAGTTGCAATGTGCAATTCATAAAATGATGTGCAATGCACAAAACGACTATCCAAAATATTTGCCATTACCTGATATACGCAACGGTTCAACATCAAATCGTATATTTTTCACGACGGTATTTTTTGCAAAACTTCGTATCTTTTTTACATCCAACGAACTACGCAGTGAATTTGCCAACTTGGCCTTTTCCTGGCGGCCATCACAGAATTCAAAAATTAGGACATGCTCAACGGTTCCATCATTCCCGTGGACGAAATCCTTCAGTTCGTCCAAAAATGCTGCCAGTTGGTTGGTTTCCGCATCGAGCAACCAGGTCACGGTTTTTGTCAACCTTTCTATTGCATAGTTTAGGGGTTCAAGGTCACTTACATTTAAACCGATTTCCGTATCGCGTGTTCGAACATTGCCTGTAACCATAACCAAAGCACCTTCTTTCAATCCATGGGACACCTTTTCATAGGTGTCGGGAAAGCAGTTCATCTTATACTGTGCATTTCTGGTTTCCAAGGTAAAAAAAGCCCACGCACGATTGCCTTTCTTTGTGATTTTTTTACTAACCGTCCCTAAAATTCCGCAAATTCTAAAATAATCCTTATCTTTTAAGATCGATAAATCTCCGCTCGCCGGCGAATTTATGTTGGGCAAAAATTCCTTATAATCTTCCAGCGGGTTCCCACTAACATAAAAACCTAGAAGCATTTTTTCATGGCGTAACTTTTCAACCTTCGACATCGGATTAGATGTCGTTAGGATTTGTGTCCGATTCCCTTTTTCGGCAGGTCCCAGTGCGTCGAACAGTTGCATCTGACCCATGGATGCATCCTGTTGCATCGTAGCAGCTTCCTGCATGGCGGTTGGCAAATACTCTAGTAAATGTTTTCTGTCATGGCCGAAAACATCGAACGCTCCGGTTAAAATTAGAACTTCTAGCACTCGTTTATTTACCACGCGCACATCTATGCGCCCCATAAAGTCCATAAAATCCATGTACAGATCATTTTGATCGCGTTCCGATAGGATACTTTTTGCAGCGATATCACCGAGACCTTTTATCGCCGACAATCCAAATAAAATATATCCATTATTTCCTTCGATATAGGGTGTAAATGCTTCTCTCGATTTATTGATATCAGGGCCTTGGACCGAAATTCCCATGCGGGTGGCTTCGCCTATCAAATCCCTAATTTTATCAGCGTTGCCGCTGTCACAGGAGAGCAATGCAGCCATAAATTCTACGGGGAAATGGGCTTTTAAATAGGCGGTGTAATACCCAATAACTGCATAGGCATCCGAATGGGACTTATTAAATCCATAGCCCGCAAATTTTTCCAACACGGAAAAAATTTCTTCCGCCTTTTTTTTCGGAATTCCATTGTAGGAAGCTGCACCTTTGACAAAAACATCACGCTGTGCATTCATCACATCTACCTTTTTTTTGCCCATTGCACGCCGCAAGATATCAGCTCCGCCGAGCGAGTATCCAGCTATTACGCGTGCTGCTTCCATAACCTGTTCCTGGTAGACAAGGATACCATTTGTGGATCGGCAAACATTTTTCAGTAGCGGATGGGCGTATTTAATTTTTGTCGGATCTTTTTTTCCTGCCACATATTCCGGCAACCATTCCATCGGACCCGGCCGATACAATGCACTTAGGGCACTAATATCGTCAACGCTGGAAAATCCAAATTGCCTGCACCAGCGTTGAATTCCCGCGGATTCAAACTGAAAGACCCCCGTTGTATCACCGGTCCGCATTAATGCAAATGTCCCCTCGTCTTCTAATCCAACATTGGAAACACTAAAATTTTCCAACCCTGGTCGACGGCGAATATTTCTTTCTGCCAAGTCAATCACCGTTAAAGTTTTTAATCCCAAAAAGTCCATTTTCAGCAAGCCCAACTCTTCCACTGCCTCCTTTGCATACTGCGTGCACAGTACATTGTCTTGAATGGTTACCGGCACGAGATCCTGCGTAGGTCGGTCCGCAATAATTATTCCGCAGGCATGGGTGCCCGTATTCCGCACCATACCTTCCAAAATTTTCCCTTCGTCCAATATTTTACTGATCAAAACATTCCGTTGCCGCTCACTGCGTAATTCAGCCGATTTGGTAATTGCGTTTTCTATGGTGATGCCGAGATCATCCGGCACCATTTTTGCTATTCTATCCGCATCTTCATAGGGAATGTCATAGACTCTGCAAAGGTCTCGAATAACCATTTTTGCACCGAATGTTCCAAAGGTTATAATATTTGCTACGTGATCCCGACCATAGACATTGCGAACATACTCAATGACGTCCTCCCGGCGATTCATGCAAAAATCTATGTCAAAGTCTGGTGGAGAAATTCGCTCCGGATTGAGAAACCTTTCAAAAAGCAAATTGAATCGTATGGGATCGATATCCGTAATTTTTAGCACATACGCCATCAAGCATCCAGCTCCAGATCCGCGTCCAGGCCCAACAACGACACCATTCGTCTTGGCCCAATTGACAAAATCCCAAACGATTAAAAAATAGTCGACGAACCCCGTTTTTTCTATGGTCGAGAATTCGTAGTCAAGTCGCCTGCTAAGACTTTCAGGGGAATGTTTTTCTTTCTGACTTATTTCGTTTAACCCGAAAGCCTCTTTCTTTTTCCCAACTGCAGCCTTTTTCTCTTCCAGTTCCGTTATGGCAACATAGTCGACATTATATCGCTCTTTTAACCCCTTTAGGCATAAATTTCGTAAAAATTCTCCATTGGAAACGTTGCCTTCTTTGGCTTTTCGAAAGACCGGATAGTGGTTTTCCCCGTATGGCATTTCGAAGCTGCACATGTCCGCAATAGCAAGCGTATTGTCTAGGACATCCGAACGGCCATCGAAGAGCAACTCCATCTCTCTACGAGATTTTATGTAAAACTGATGCCACCCCATTCGCATGCGGTTTTCATCTTTAACCTTTGCTCCAGTCTGGATACACAACATGGCATCGTGGGCTTCCCAGTCCGTTTGCAAAACATAGTGACAATCGTTGGTGGCCACCGCACGAATACCGCTATCATCCGCCAGTTTTAATAATTTTGGTAAAACGATCTTTTGTTCATCCATTCCGTGATTTTGCACCTCCACGAAAAAATTTCCTTTTCCAAAAATCGACACCAATTCTTCCAACCCCTGCTTTGCCAGCCCATCATTGCCTTCCAATAGCATCTGAGGCAAATATCCTTGAATACATCCGCTTAGGCATACCAAATCCATGCCATGCCTCTTCAAAAGGTCAAAATTTATCCGTGGTTTGTAGTAAAATCCTTCCGTATGGGCAACGGAGACCAATTTGCACAAATTTTTGTATCCATTTGAGTTCTTTGCTAATAGTATCGTATGATAGAGTGGGTGCTTTTTCCTTTCCGCAATATTCTCATGGTGTAAGACATAAAACTCACATCCGATGATCGGCCTAACATTCGCTTTTTTTGCATATTTCATGAAGTCGGGAACTCCAAAAATATTTCCATGGTCTGTCATTGCAACCGCTGGCATTTTAAGCTCTTCAATTCGATTGAAAAGCCTATCCATGCGGCATGCACCGTCGAGCAAACTATAATCTGTGTGTACATGAAGATGGACAAAAGACTTATCTGGCATGGCAAATGTTTTGAAAAAACATTTCAACTTTGCAATCGTTATTCGGAAGTAATTTCCTATGATTTATTCCAACTATCGCTGGTCAAATTTTATAAAGCTTTCTTCACTTTTCCACCATGTCAAATTATTAAATATTT
>JAITET010000056.1 GCA_031281895.1 Puniceicoccales bacterium
TTCGCCACATTATTTTACAACTTGTACAAAATGAAATGTACTCTAAATTTTTGTTCGCTTTTCTTCAATTAATTACTATGAAGGCGCATGTTCGTAAGTTACAAGAAAGCTTGTATATAAAAATTTTACGAGAAATAATATGAATATTGGCCAAAGCGACTACGATTCAACGAAAATTCAGAAGTTGGAAGGACTTGAAGGGGTAAGAAAACGCCCCGACATGTACATCGGAGATACCAACGAACGAGGGTTGCATCACTGTGTATTCGAAATTGTAGATAATTCAATAGACGAGGCGTTGGCTGGGTATTGCAAAACCATAAAAGTAGGGTTGCACATCGATGGTTCTTGTTCCATCGAAGATGACGGCCGAGGCATTCCTGTAGATGTACACGAGAAATATAAAATGCCGGCATTGGAATTGGTGATGACTAACCTTCATGCGGGTGGAAAATTTGGAAAAGGAGCATATCAGGTTTCGGGAGGATTACATGGGGTTGGGGCGAAATGTGTAAATGCGGTTTCGGAAATGTTCGACGTCGAAGTACGCCGAGATGGACATATTTATTCCATGAAGTTTTCTCGAGGAAAAACCATCGAAAAACTCAGGATAGTTGGGGATAGTCAAAAAACGGGGACAAAGATTACGTTCTTGCCGGATGTGGAAATCTTCCTAACGACCCGGGAGTTTAAGTATGAAATCTTGGCAAAACGATTGCGGGAACTAGCGTTTTTAAATCCCGGAATTCAAATCTCGCTGAACGATGAACGGACAGAGAAATTAGAAATTTTCCGTTTCGACGAAGGGATTAAACAATTTGTATCATTTTTAGACAGAGGAAAAGTCGTTTTACACGATGGGCCGATCCTTATTCACGGTGAAACTTCTCTGGATCCCGAAAAGCCGGAATTGAAAACGATCGTCGACATTGCTTTGCAATACAATGACGGCTATTCCGAACAGATTTATGCCTATGCGAATTCGATTTACAACGTGGAAGGAGGAACCCATCTATCGGGATTCAGGACGGCGTTGACGCGGGTAATCAATGCCTATGCGAAGTCGAGTAGCATGTTGAAAGATAAGGATCCCGCAATTTCAGGGGACGATGTGCGGGAGGGGTTGACGGCGGTAATTTCCGTAAAAGTTCCTGATCCTCGGTTCGAAGGGCAGACGAAAACGAAGCTGTCGAATGGAGAGATTGATGGTGTGGTGCAGAAAATTGTCGGAGATAACCTGAGATATACTTTTGAAACCGATCCCGCTTTGGCCAAAAAGATAGTCGACAAATGTATCAACGCTGCCCGTGCCCGTGAGGCTGCCAGAAAGGCCCGAGAAACCGTGAGAAAAGGAGCATTGTCGGGCGGTGGGTTGCCAGGAAAATTGGCAGATTGTTCGGAAAAAGATCCGGCCCGCTGTGAACTATTTATCGTCGAAGGTGATTCGGCAGGAGGTTCTGCGAAACAAGGGCGGAATAGAAAATATCAGGCAATTTTGCCCTTGCGAGGAAAGATTTTGAACGTTGAAAAAGCCCGGTTGGATAAAATGTTAAATAGCGATGCCATTCGCACGATTATTACCGCCTGTGGCACGGGCATTGGTTCCTCGAACGATGTGGGGGGGTTTGATGCTAACAAATGCCGCTATCACAAAATAATAATTATGACCGATGCCGATGTGGATGGTTCCCATATTCAGACATTGTTGTTGACATTTTTTTTCCGACAGATGAAGGAACTCATCGAACGGGGATACATCTATGTCGCCCAGCCACCTCTATACAAAGTAAAAAGAAAACGCAAGGAACGGTATGTGGATAACGATGATCAGTTGAATAAAATTTTGCTCGAACTTGGAATGGAGGATATGACTTTGATTCGTGCCAAAGACGAATATGTGTTCGCCAGAGATCACGTTTCTGAAATCATCAATGCTTTTTCTCGGCTCGAACAACTGGGCAATGGAGTTATCCGCCACGGGTGCTCATTCCCGGTCTATTTGGACACCCATAACGTCGAAACCAAAACTCTGCCGCGTTACATAGCGAAAATTCGCACGGGTCACATGGAAGATTTCAAATTTTTGAGTGATGAAGAAAGTAGGGCAGAATTTTTTCTGGAAAATGCCATCGATGATGGGGAGTTTGATGGTACCATAACCCGCGACATTGAAATGAACGGACAGAACATTCGCCAAAGGATTTCCGTATACGAAATCTATGGAGCACAGCAGATGTGTGAGCAGCTTCGAAAACTGGAGGACCTTGGCATTGACATAACAACGTTTGAATCGACAGGGCAGCCAAGGTATTTCTTGAGTGAAACGGGGATGTCCGATGTGAAAAAATCTGAACGTTTGGAAATATTTTCTGGTCTTGAAATGATTGCTAAAATTCGGGAATTTGGTCGTAAAGGTCTGACCATACAAAGGTATAAAGGTTTGGGAGAAATGAATGCGGATCAGTTGGCTGAGACCACCATGGATCCGGAGAAACGTCGCCTGCTACAAGTTACCATCGCCGATGCAGCTATCGCGGAAGCAACATTTTCTATGCTGATGGGAGAAAACGTGGAGATTCGACGTGCATTCATTGAAGACAATGCATTAAACGCACTATACTTGGATATATAAGATGAACACGGAAGAAAAAATAACGGTTACCAATATTACGGATGTAATGCAGACGTCCTATATTGATTATTCGATGTCGGTAATCATTAGTCGTGCACTTCCCGATGTCCGTGATGGCCTAAAGCCGGTACAACGAAGAATATTGTATGCTATGCTGCGAGAAGGTCTAATGTTTAATCGTCCATTTGACAAGTGTGCCGGTGTAGTTGGAGAAGTTCTTAAGAACTACCATCCCCACAGCGATGCGGCTGTCTACGATACCCTTGTGCGTCTAGCCCAGGACTGGGTAATGCGCTATCCTCTTGTATTTCCCCAGGGAAATTTTGGATCTGTGGATGGAGATCCAGCCGCAGCTTACCGCTACACTGAGTGTAAACTGCATAACGTTTCCGAGGAATTATTACGCGACATCGATGAAGATACCGTAGATTTTGTCCCCAATTATAAGGAAAGCACAACGGAACCAAGCGTGTTACCATCTGCACTTCCGAATTTGTTGATGAATGGCTCGACAGGTATCGCCGTTGGGATGACTACCAATATTCCGCCACACAATCTTTCTGAAATCATAGATGCGGCATGTGCAATCATCGATGAACCAAACATCAACGTAGAAGCATTGTGTGATATCATCCATGGTCCTGATTTTCCCACGGGAGGTGTTGTCGTAGGAATCGATAGTGTTAAACGCTATTTGACAACGGGACGTGGCATAGTGAGAGTTCGCGGTGTTACGGCGATTGAAACCTTGCCCAATGGGAAAGAGCAAATCGTCATTACTGAAATTCCCTATGCCATTAATCGATCAATGTTGGTGACAAAGATCGCCGATTTGGTCAATGAGAAGGTTTTGGACGAGGTCAGTGATTTGCGGGATGAATCGGATAGCCGCACTCGCATTGTCGTCGAATTAAAACGTGATGCCATAGCCAGCGTTGTAGTCAACAAGCTGTTTAAACATACCCAATTGGAATCATCGTTTGGCGTAATCATGTTAGCCTTGGACAAATTGCGGCCGAAACAGATGAATATCAAAGAGATGTTGGAATGCTACCTTGAACATCGCCAAAATGTCATAACCCGTAGGACAGAATTTCGCCTAAAAAAGGCAGAAGCACGGGCACACATTCTGGAAGGTTTTATGATCGCGCTGGATAATTTGGATGATTTTGTACATATCATTCGTGGGTCTGCCAATCGCGATGCGGCCAAAATGGAACTCATCGCCAAATATCCTATTTCCGAGCGGCAAGCGGAATCAATTTTGGAGATGCGGCTTTACCAATTAACCGGCCTTGAGCGTAGTAGAATTGAAGATGAATATGCCGAGCTGAGGAAATTGATGGATTATTTTCGAGATATTTTAGCAAGTGATGCGAATTTGCTAGCACTGGTGAAAAAAGAACTTCTCGAAATGCGTGATAAATATGCATCGCCGCGGCTGACAAAGATTGAACCTGATGTGGGAGAATTTAGGATCGAAGATACCATTGCCAATGAATGTTGTTTGATTACCGTCTCCCACAATGGTTTTATTAAGCGCACGCCAGCGAATTTGTACCGTTCGCAGAAACGGGGAGGCAAAGGAGTCATTGGAGTTGGCCAACATGAAGAAGATTTCATAGAGCATATGTTTATTGCAAATACCCATGACAATTTGATGTTTGTGATGGACAGTGGGCGTGTGTATGTGGAAAAAGTCTATGAAATTCCAGAAGGGTCAAGAATTTCGAAGGGTAGGGCGTTGGTAAATGTTCTTGAGATGCAAAAGTCTGAACGGGTTGCTGCTATGATTTGTTTCCAGGAATTTTCAGAAGATCAGTTCCTGGTGATGTGTACCCGGAATGGTGTTGCCAAGAAGACATGTTTGACGGACTATAAAAACGTTCGCCGGGGCGGGATTATCGGGATTAACATCGATGAAGGGGACGCTCTAATTGAGGCTGTTAAAACGACGGGCCATGACGAGCTTGTGATTATTACTAAAAAAGGCATGTCCGTTCGATTTAACGAGAATGACCTGCGCGACCAGGGGCGTGCTACACGAGGTGTTCGTGGAGTCACACTCCGGGAAGGCGATGAGGTTCGTGCGATGACCGTGGTGGACAATGGTCAGACTTTCCTTTTGGCCGCTGAAAATGGGCAAGGGAAACGTTCCAAATTTGAAGAGTACCGCCTGCAACGGCGGGGAGGTTTTGGGGTCATTGCGATGAAACTTCACAAAAATGTTTGCATCGCCGCTGCCTTGACTGTTTCCGACGATGATGAGATAATGATGCTGACGAATAATGGGCAAACGGTCCGTTCTCCCGTGGGTGATATTCGGGTAATCGGCCGGTCGACGAGTGGGGTTCGTCTCATCTCCCTCGAACGAGGAGATAAATTAGTCGGAATATCAAAAATCCTAGCGGTGGAGGAGGAGTAGGTTTCCCGAGCCCTCGCAGAAACCGTACTCGCTGGCGGGGCCAATGAATCCCCGTGGTATTCATATATTTTCCCTTGGCTATATTTTTGAGGCTTGCAGGGTGTAAAATTTTTGCCACAATATTCTCAAAAAAGGAAGGACAGGCAAAATGAGTAATCCAAATTTACCTCCAGTTAGTGAGCAGCCCGACACTCCGATTCTAGAAGGAGGCGGAAGTACGTCGCGAGTTGAAAATCATCCCATTGAGGTCCGCGGTAACGAAGAGCAGAATCGCTTGGGAAACACGGCACCGCGTACCGGTTTTACCGCTCTGATATACAGAGCAGTCGAGTCCATAAAGCAATTTTTTACACATCGTGTGGAAACTCCGGCAAGTGTCATAACGGCAAAAAAACCAAGCCCAGAAGCAGAGGGTGCAGGGTATGAAACGTTAGTTGTGACAGTCGGTGAAACACCCCTCAGGCTATATGCAAAAAATTTAAAGACCCTGGAAAAAATTCAAGGGATTTTGATCCAGCCGAACCTAATGAGCGGTGAAAAAATAGCAAACAAACTAGACATTGTTAGTAAACAGCTTACAGCCCTTGGCTTTGGCGATATTGCTGCAAGCAAAATATCTAGCGGCCTCTGTACAGGGGGGAGGGACATGCCAGGATATGTGGAAGGTAATGAGACCAAGAGACAGGAGAATCTAACGAGCTCAGAGAAAGATGAAGTCGGCTCGTTCCAATCATGTCAGCCACCGGACAAGGTCAGAATAGCCGGAGCCAAGGCTTTAGTAGAGTTAAATTCTTGGTTCCAAACTTTGACAACATGCGCTGCCAAGTATACTGCCAATGACAAACAAGTTACTGGTAGAAAGCAGGTCATGGAAGAACTTCTAAAAATTTGCAACAAAAAGGAACTTCGAGTTACAACCCTGGAAATATGCGTAGGAGGAAATAATGCATACCTGATAGGAGGAAGGGCCTATATTCCTTTGCTTTTCGGACCAGCAACGGCATTAGAAGGATTTCTGATAAATTCTGATGGTGAGCTTTCGGCTGATCGGTTAAAAGAGCTTAAGAATAATTACGGCCATGAGTTCGTTGAACGACTGGTACAAACCGCCTATCAGACCTTTTCTGGAGGTGGCAAGCGTCCGGCATTAAAGGCTGCTTACGAAGAATATTGTGAACAAGCCGAGAAAACGCCTACGGATTTGGATAAATTACTTTTTAACGATGACTTGAGAAAAATATGCGATATACGGATGAATACCATTAAGTCCATAAAAGAAATGGATTTGTCTCCGCAAGAAAAAGACGTACTTATCAAACAATTCGAGGAACAAGTGGAACAAAATTTTCAAACGTGGCTTGCTGCCAACAAACAAGTGGAAGAAGACGGTAGCATCACCATAGACCTTGGCCATATAAAAATTATGGTCAATGAAGAACAGTTGAAGTACGTAACCCTGGAATCCTTGGGCGCCCTATGATAAAGCAGCGGGAAAACGCAAAGGGAAGACCCAGGCTGGCCAGTGAGAGCGATAAAACCGTACTTGCCGGTGGGGCGGTTAACCTTCATTGGATCATGCATTTTTCTCCAATCATATTTTAGGCTTGCACGGTGTAAAATTTTTGTCACAATATCCTCAAAAAAGGAAGGACAGGCAAAATGAGTAGTACTCCAGTTAGTGGCCAGTCCCATGTTGAAAATATGGGAAGTAGCG
>JAITET010000088.1 GCA_031281895.1 Puniceicoccales bacterium
AAGATGACTATAGGCGTTAATAAATGTTTGCGATGTTGTCGCAGTTGCCGATGGTTATCATGGTAATAGCGATTAACCGTAGCTTCTTTGATTGTGTTGTCCATGGGTTCTACCTGTCCATTAGTCCACGGATGTGCTGGCTTTGTTAAGCCATGATCTATATTATGTTCATTGCAAATTCTAACAAAGATATGAGGGAAAGCATACTTTTGATGCTTGAGATTAGTAAATTGCTGTCAAACGTGATGCATATTTACAAAAATTACAACACCATTGTTGAATATTATACCATGTATCTTGGTTTTTTAAAAACAGTAAAGTTGCCCTCATTGAATTTACGGCATAGGATCATTTTGAAACCCTATCTCTTCATAGGTAACACTTGTGAAAAATATAAGGAGATCTAAACCGTGTACCTGCGAAAATTACAAAAAAAAGACTTGAATTTTGTTTTAAAACTTTGTATAAGGTACGACCTTAAAAAAATTATGATAAGCAATGTTTCTCCAGAAAGAGTAGAAGGGTTAAATGTGGAGTCCGAAGTAAAAAAAATAGACGTGAAACCATGTTCCAAGGCAAGTATAGCCATGGGAGTTTTAATCGAAATTGTTGGATACCCCGATTTAGGAAAGGCTCTTCAAGGAACTCCAAGTGTGCTCAAACTAGTGAGGAGATGTTTGATCACACCAGAAAGAGACCGGTGTAGCCAATGGATTTACGATTCCTCATCCAGGAGGATAAAACTAAAATTGCTGATACAAGCAGCACTATGTCTAATGAGCGTAGGTAATCTTTTATTTAAGTTTTCGGGACCATTGGCAATGTTTCACATCGCATTAAAAATAACACTGTGTATCGTAGCTGCAGTTCAAGTGTTCATGGCTTCCGATAAGCTAAAGTCGAGCATTGCAAACCCAAATGGGCAGGGAAACCTTTTATTAGCGCTTGTATTCCCATTGTTTGCCGATGCCATACCGTATTTCTACGGAATGTGGAATGTCGAAATGGTAAATTGGTATACGGTAACTTTCTTTTCTGCTTATACAGTTTTCTTACAAGCTTTTTTGGAAAAAGAAGGATTTAAGGATGTATTGTTGGCTACAACATCGATACATGAATTCGTAGGACCTAACCCGTTTCGGAAAATGGCACCAAAAGTTGCCCAGGATCTATGGAAGATATCCCACGACCTAGCAAGTGGCTACTGTGCACTGGAAACACTGGTACTTTTTTCAAAAAGAGTTTTGACAGCTTCCTTCCATAGGCAGGGCTCCTAAATTCAAGCAAAAAAGGAAAAGACAGGCTGCACAATCGAAGTGTAAGATGGGTAAAAGTATTTGGTGATATTTTCTTGTGATTCGGTAGGTCTGTACATTTTTAGCAGCAAATGATTCTCGGGCGCAAAACCAAATCCTTTCTGCTCTTTTTCCAATCGTGCTTTTTGCCTCCGAAGAGGCCGACATAGGACGCTTTCATCAGTGCAAATTATGACATCTTTTTTGAGGGCGGATATTGCTTTTTTCATACTACTCTGCACGTCGTTACTTTGCTAAAGCATAGAGAATAGTAAAAAAAGTTAAGAATATCAACGGATTTTTCTTGATTTTCGTTAAATATTATAAACAATGCCCTCCTCCCATGGAAGTAACAAGAAAACCTTCGGAGGAAAGTAGTGCGGCGGTACAAAGATCGGAAGCTGGTCGTAAATTTAATGCATCTACGAGGGGTGTTCAATTAGAGAAGCAAAAAGAAACAGCAGATACCACCCTTTCCGATCGCAGTGCAAGTATTTTGGACTCTGCAGGTACTATTGGGGAAAAAGTGTCTTCTTATACAGATAAAGTTTCTTGGATGGTGCAGTCTTTTATCGATGAAAATTGGGCACAATTTTCTGCGCTGGGCGCCGCAGTGCTTTTAGAAACGACGGCATTGGTAGCTGAAAAGCTATCGCCTAAAGGTACAAAGTTATCGCCTGAGTCTATCCAGCAAGCAATAGAAAATATCGCGAAAACAATTGAAGATAGGGAAGTAGTGAAATACATCACATTGGCAATTGATGTTATCTCTCATCCAGAAAAAAATAGGGATTTCGATGTCACCAGTGATGGCAGTGGAGCAAAACTTGGTAAAAAAGATACCTTACGCCAACTAAAAGCTGGACTTGAAAGACTGAATTCTATGGATGATCAGGGCGGTCAAGTCGCTATTAGAGAGGCCAAGGAACTTATAACAACAGCAATAAACGTTGTGCAGAAGAAATTGAATGTGTCCAGGAGAGTAAAAGCTTTGGATGTTGCGGCTAACATGGCTTCAATTGCTGCAAATATTGCTGGAGTGATAGGAACCAGCGGGGCAAGTTTGGCACCCTGGCTTGTAAATGTTGCAACGGCAAACCTCGCTTCCGTAGGTAGCATTGCCCAGAAAGTAATGGGGAAAACCTACGCGGCGGAGGGGGAAATTTTTGGCGGGGATGTGGATCAGTTGAGTGCAGACGGCATATTATCGGATAATATACTTGCAACTCTTAAACGATGCAATGCATTGGCAATCGATGTTTTGACACATCCGGAAAAAAATAGGGATTTTGAAGACCAGGAAGGTGTTAAATTGGGCAAGAAAGAGACAAAACGGCTCCTTCGGATGGCCTTGCATGAGCTTGATAGGATGATTGCCCAAAATGTAACAGATCCTACTGCACAAGCAAAATTGGAAAATATACGACAAGGCATTAAAACAGCCTATGGCATAGTAGGTTCCAAATTGCGCAAAGCAAGGGTGACAAAAGGATTAAAAATTTCCGGTGCAGTCCTAGCGACGGCCGCCGCAGTTGCTGCTGGTGTAGCAACTTTTGGCGTAGGTACAATCGCCGTCCTACCAGCGATTAGTGCATCAGCTGGATTTTTGGGAACAATTATTAGCGATGCGAAATTAGCCCGTGAAATGTTGCAAAGTAAGCACCAAAAATCGTAGACGATGGCCCCGGTTCTATTACTGTTCGATGACCGAGAATAGGACTGAAGGCAATTGGAATTGTATAACCTTCCCGCACCTTTATCGATTTTTTCGAGACCAAGGAAAAGAAAAATCTTTGAAATAATTTCAAAGCAACGCTGTGAGGGGACAAAGTGTTTTTTAGGCCAATGGTAAAGGTCGCTTTTTAAAAGATTGGAGCGAGCGAAGGGACTCGAACCCTCGACATCTACCTTGGCAAGGTAGTGCTCTACCAACTAAGCTACGCTCGCTCTAGATGTGGTGTAAATTGTAATAGACATAGGGATTGTCAATGATTTATCGCATTGAAAAATTTCTCCATCCCTACGATGCATCGATTTTGAACCTCTACGCCATGGAAAACTGTTGTTTAAATGTGTCAATGGCAGTCGTCGTTCCGACTAGCAATAATATATCATCCTCCATCAGTTCCATGTCGGGCCTGATATCGCTGATTTTTTCATCTTTTCTCTGAATTCCCACGATGTTTAGGCTATACTTTTGCCTAAAACGCAGGGTGGATAGAATATTACCGACGAAATTTTTATCGCTGCCGATGCAGAAACTTAAAATGTCGAACTGGGCATTTGTTCGCTTTGGTCTTCTTTCTTCACTCTCTTTAAGTAATATCGCTTTGGCATCATTTATTTGAGACTCTGTTCCTATGAGAATTATGTGATCCCCAGGGAATAATTGACTATTCGGACTGAGCTTATAGGACGTTAAGCCACCACGGGAAATAGCAATAATGGTGATCCCTGTTAGCTCACGAAGTTTTAGTTCGGAAAGTTCTTTGCCCACGCTGTCGTGGTTTGACTGCAGTAAAATTTCATGAATTTCTATCGGCCAGGGGTTATTGGCTGCGGCTTTGGCCAGAATAGATTTCCTATGAAGTTGTTCCTGTGATTCTATCCTATCGTTAAAATTTTTAATAAACGCTAGCTCGAGCCTGTTATTGAGCTTCGATAATTGTCGCCACAGGAAAATCGCCAGGATAACAGCAATTGATCCAAACAAAATTACGGGAACACCATGGGGCAAATATCTCGAAGCAATCCCTAAAAAAATACCACTGAACAAAAATAGAGCTGCAATGACAAAAATGGCTTTCATTACATT
Source organism: Puniceicoccales bacterium (assembly GCA_031281895.1). GTDB lineage: Bacteria > Verrucomicrobiota > Verrucomicrobiia > Opitutales > JAIRKQ01 > JAIRKQ01. The sequence goes on from JAITET010000088.1 coordinate 4,111, forward strand.
GAACACTCTATTGTGTAGTAATTCCCTTTGAGCATGTTTATTCAGCGAGCTTTTGATCAAATTGGTAAATATTTCTTGAATATTTTTTATAATGCCGACTAAAAATGGTATGCAAATTAAAAATGCCGTTACCCAAATGCACAATTGAAACACGTTAGAACTGATTTCAAAGATTTTTTCTTCGGGCAATTGTTCCGCATAGGATTTACTGATCATGCAAAATACTTTGCTCAAAAACTTTAGTATGGACGACACTACATTCCCAAATTCTCCACTTTTGGTCAAGGCTGCCAACCATGAAACGGAAAATAAGGTGCCACTTAGCAAAAATAACCAAAGCAATGCCAATAAAAGTTGCCGGATTACCAATCCGACGAGCATATTTTTTGACACATTATCTTTGATTTCACCGAGCAAATGGTGGTAAGTCTTGCCAAACTCTTTTAGAAAATTTGGGCAGCGGGAGTAGAAAAATCCAAAAATCCTATCGGCTTGATTGCTTAAAATCGAACATATTAGGATTGTACCCAACGCAACACCGACGGTCACGGACATAAAATCTTTGTGGAGCACACCCAAGGAATTACCCAAAACGGCGATGACAAAGCTGAATTCTCCAATTTGTGCCTTCGAAAATGCAGCTTTAAAGGCAGTTTCACTTTTCTTCCCTATCAAAAACAAAGCTATGGTCCCAATACATGTTTGCCCGACGAATGTTATTAGGGCTAGAGTGAGAATCCATGGCCAAAAATGTACGATCGCTTTTAGGTCAATCATCATGCCGATGGATGTGAAAAAAACCGCATTGAAAACATCTCGCAGGGGTTCTGTTATCCTGTCAACCTGTTGGGTAATATTTGTTCGCGACAGAATTGATCCGGCCAGAAATGCACCCAATGCCACCGAAAAATCAAAGTGATGTGCCAGCTGACATATGGCCATCAAAAAGCCAATTATGGCTACTACCAATGCCTCCGGAGATGGATCTCGAAATAGGATACGTACGAAAAACGGTGCTACCAGCTTGCCCACACAAAATACCATGACAACGAATAC
>JAITET010000076.1 GCA_031281895.1 Puniceicoccales bacterium
GGGCAAGCAGCGATAACATGGCACCTTCTGCCACTAATTGTTTGCATGCGAGAAGGTCCATACCCCGGCTCATCATGTAGAACATGGTATCATCATCGATGGCACCAATCGTTGCACCATGGGAACACGTGACATTGCTGTTGGCAATGTGGAGATCGGGACAGCTGATAGCCTGTGCTCCATTGGACCACAGTATGTTGTTGTTACTCTGCCTTGCCTTGCTGTTTTCGGCAATTTCATTGATGTTGATTTTTCCATAAAACTCAGAAATTGCGGAATCATCCAAAATCGTTTTACAGACAACATTCGACTTTGAGTTTACAGCATCATGGGTTTGGAAGATGGAAAATTTTTGCCCATCGGAATTTCTACCATAAAAAAAGCTTCTCATGTCAGAAGTTGCCCATTCGCCTTTTAAAATAGTTTCGACTGAAATGTCGAATTGTTTGCAACTTTCCGAGAGGATTACACATTTTAACCGACTAGATTTTTCCAGTTCAAATGTCAGCCGGACAGTACTTGCATTACAGTCGACGGCTAAAATGATGATATCCAAGCATACTCCTTCGCCTACGCTGAACGTGGCATTGGAAATATTTCCAGAAGGTATGAACAATTTTGTAGGGGTAACAATTTTTTCCCATTGGAGGTGATTGCGGACAATGGATCGCCCGCCTAAAATTTTATCCATATGATTTTGAATTATCCTCATTTTCTTTGAAGATATTAAATTATCACTATAATTATCAACCTTAACGTATTAAACTTTCCAACCCATAGATGCGATGGCCCTTTAAATATACAACCCCGTGAAAACTTGTTACCGCTTCCATTGCTTGTGATGCCGATGGAAATACCTTCCAGTTACAATTTATGGCATCCATAGAAAAATTCGTGGGTTCTCCTATGACGATCACTCCATCATTTTCACGGAGTGGTAAACTTTTAAAAAGGATAGCATTGTCACCAATCACACCATTCCCTACCTCACAACGGATCAAGGCTCCAATGATAAATAATCGATTGCCATGGGGAAATAATCGGTCGAACTGAGCCAGGGAATTGGCAAAGGCTATGGAGTTTGCATTATAGCAATCGGCGAAATATGTCCTTGGTGTTGTCGCTATGATTTCTCCACGCCATTTGGATGGCTTCCACAGATTAATACGCTTTTGAATATTAGTCGCATCTATGCCACATTCCAGGGCACAGATACATGCCAGGACAAAATTCTTGACAATGCCTTGGCTCATCAGATGAGGCATGGTAAATTTTGATTTTTTTCCAGAAAACATCACTGTAACATGACATTGATCGCCTTTCATGGCCATACGATAGCCCATATCTTCTCCATTTTCTTTGACAACCCTACAATGGTCTTGAATTTTTCGGCAGGTACTAAATCTCAAACATTCTTCGGGAAATATTCCATGGCCATTATTTTTTATGGCCCCGCGCAATAACTTACTTTTTTCATGGGCGATTGTGGATTCGCTCCCCATCCCCGACATGTGAATTTTACCAATTCCTGTCAGTATGGCAATGTGGGGCACAACAAGCTCCACTAGTTTATTCATTGTACAAATGGTATCAATGCCAACTTCGACAACCGCAAAAGCTTCACCATTGGTTATTGTGGCGAGAGTCATGGGCACTCCCCGCTGTCCATTTTTGTTTTCAAGCGTTACATTCTTTTCAATGCCGAGAAGCAACTTTAAAATATCCTTTGTTGTAGTTTTTCCAAAACTTCCAGTGATGGCGATCATTGTGCCCCTAAACATCGATCGCGCTAGCTTTGCCATTTCGATCATGGCTACATTTGTATCGTCACAAACAAATTGAGGCAGGTCAATATCAGGTTTGGGGTGGGAAACAATAGCACATGAGGCTCCGTTAGTCCTAGCATCTCCGAGAAAAATGTGCCCGTCCCGTACATCGGTTATGGCAACATAGCAATCGCCTGGACACAATGAACGTGTGTCAGTGCAAAACCTCACAATCTGCTCTGGCTTTTTGCCATGCAACCAATGGCCAATGGGAGTGATAAAAATAGAATCAATATGTTCTTTCATTGAGATTAATACCAATTATCCAATCGGTTGCTAGATCCCTAAAATTTTCCGATACAAGTTCTGTGTAAATTTTTATCTGTTTATCTCACTAAGTTTGGACAAAGCATTCATCACGGCATCGGTACTGTCAGTGTAATTCGATTGTTGAAAATTATTCAGCCCCTGATGATTCTCGCAGGGATCAACCATATTCATGCCGGAGAAAAAACCCGCAGATTTAACATCATAAATCCCTTTGATTCCCTTTTCCCAAGCAATGACAAACATATTCGACAAGGTTTTTAGATTTGGACTTCCGAGGAACAACCTCAAAGATTGGGATTGATCGATCCATTTTTGTCGCCGGGCAGCTCCTTCGATGATTGCTTCATTGTCAATCATATAAGCTGTGGAAAACATTTCCCTTATGGATTCAGGAATTTCATCGATGGCAGCTAGTTCACCTTCAAAATACCGAATTTGCTTATGGATTGCTTTATTCCAAATGCCAGATTTTTTCAAAATTCTTACCAGTTCTGGAGAAATAATCATCATTTCGTAATTATCGTCCAAACGCTTTGTGAAGACATTTTTTGTCGCCGGAGATAATTCGGGATAGCATCCCAAAAGGCGGGCAATTTTTCTCGTGGGAGAAAATGCATTTAAGTACGCATTTCTTATGCCACTCTTTTTTACTTTATCCCGCAAAACATCCCATGGCAATGTGCCAACATTTTTATCCTTGGCAAAGTCACATGGTAGCTTTCCCTTTGCCCATTCCGAAGATGCGAATACTTGGCAGGCTCCATATTTTTTTGCCAGTTCGCATGATTCATTGATCGTTTCATAGGAAATTATCTCCGCACATTCTTCGCCAAACCTGATGGCTTCTTCGGAATTAAATGAAAGATTTTTGTTGTAGAGTGCATTTTGTAGCCCCATCATGCCCAATCCTATTGCCCGGTATTTTTTGGCAAATGTTTCAGCAGCCTGCGAAGGGAAAAAATTAGCGTCTATCATCGCGTCCAACGTACGGGTGGCGACCGCTACCGTATGGCGTAGGGCATTTTTATCGAGGGAGCCATCCGGGGTTAAATGTTTATTGATGTCCAATGCACCCGTGTTACACACAGCGGTTTCATCGTAGGTTGTGTTCATGACATGTTCCAGGCACAACCCTGCCGCATGAATTATTCCATTTTTGCACATGTTCGCTCGATTGCACGTATCCTTAAACGCAATCTTCGGATATCCTGCTTCGAAAATTCGCTGCATAACTTTTTGCCAAACCTCTCGACACGTTACAATTTTGCCGGAAGTTTTACCTTCCATGACGCGTCGTTCCAGCTCTCCATATTTTTTATCAAATTCATCGCCATATAATTCATGTAAACCTCTGGCATCTTCTGAGTTAAACAACGTCCAATCGGCATCCTGTTGTAGGCGATGCATGAAAATATCCGGAATCCATAGCACTATTCCAAGGGTATCATCCGGTATGCTTCCATTTACATGCCTTTTGCGGTAGTCTATAAACTCCATTATGTCGCTGTGCCAAATTTCTAGGTATGCTGCTCCGCGACCCCTGCGGCGTTCAGTTCCCTGATTTGCAATGGCTAACTGATGCTGGTGAAGTTGTAGAAATGGTATCACTCCAGGGGCTCGTCCCCTGGTTCCTGAAATTTTTGCACCTTTTTCGCGGACATTGGTCCAAGACCCCGAAATACCCCCTCCCCACTTTGCGATGAAAGCATTGTCGGAAATTCCACGAGTCATAATACTTTGCATGTTATCTTCAATGTGAAAGACGTAGCTCGACATCATTTGAGCTTTCGGCGTTCCCGCATAGTACAAAGTGGGAGTTGCTAGGCAGAACTTTCTATCTCGCATCAATTTGTAGCATTCGACGACGTTGTCCTCGGCATGTTCTTTGGTAAGAAATGCTCCCATCGCGACACGCATCCAAAGCATCTGAGGAGTTTCTAAAATTCGATTATCAAAATTCCGCATAAAATAGTGATCTTTTAAGCTTTGCAAGGCTATGGCATCAAACTCACGGTCATAGGTGATATCCATGGTCTGAGAAAGCCGTTCAAGATCATAGTTGAGCATGTCCTTGTGAAGTAGGTTATCCGCAACGGCTGCTCTGACATATTTTACAAAAGCAACCGCCTGTTTTTCGTTCAAACATTCTAGGCTATCGGTGGTGCAATTCCAATCGAATATGTCCTCATACAAATAAAGCAACTGTATCCTTGAGGCAAATACTGCTAAAACGGGATCTTTTTCTATTAGTCGCTGTGCATTTTTGATGATATAATTTTTTAATTCTGAAATACTAACTTCCGACGAAATACCTTCCTGTAGGGACGACAATATTTCATCGAATGTTAGGTGAGAATCCAGACCTGTGTTCGCAAATGCTATTCGTTTGTGTAATTCCGATCCATCCCATAAAAAACTATCGTCGTCGGCATTCTTTACCACGATAATGGGTCCCTGATCCTGGGTTGCTGTGTATTCTTTCTCAATGTCTGACAGTTCCCTTAGTTTCGCCCGTTCGGCCCTGTACAGGATATAAGCTTCGGCGATCTTATATTCCCCTTGGCGCATCAATTCTTCCTGTACGCAATCCTGAACATTTTCGATGTGAATGAATGATAGCCCCTCATCTAATATGTTTTTCGTCACCGCCCGAGAAATTTTATCGGCCCGCTCGGGGCTTTGGTGTTGGGAAACAAATGCCAATTCAACCGCATGTTTTATTTTTTCAATATTCCATGGCACGACACTGCCATCTCTCCTGATTAAACTCAGTTTGCGACTTTCCTTGACTCTCCTGTAGTATTCGTTCTCGAACCTACACCTCGCCACAAAGGCATGGGCCATTTCCCTTTTATTATTTCTTACTAAGACTTCTTCGATGACATCATTCACAAGATCTTGGCTGGGTGGACAAGTTTCCCGCATATTGATACAGCGACAAACTTGTCTGGTCAACAGAATAACCAACTGCTTATTTGCATCGTCGAAGATATCTGACTGCCCGTTAACCAAGGAAATGTCCACGACCGCCTCTCCGATCTTATCTGCAATTTCTCCAATATTGTAGTACTCACAAATACACTCACCATCATTTTCGATGAGACGTTTCCAATCGAATCGCGGCTTTTCTTCTATGGGAGTACTAATCACGCGTTTTAATTCCAAATTTTTCTGAACACTCATTTTTTGCTCCATAGGGGGTTAAAAACCATCACAAATCTTCTACCTCTATTTCCCTACATTTCAAGCTCCGGTTGTGGAAAAAGTTCTATCCCTGGTAAACACTGGCTCGGGGGTCGAACAAGGAACAATTGGTTCCCCACCAATTGAACCTTTTACCAACAGTTAAAGCATAGGGCTACCAGTAGCGTAGGAATTATGGCTCCCAAGAATAAATATAGGGGTGAGATTCCACCGATGAAATACTTCGACAAAACATTCTGTCCTGCGGGATTTGGAGCATTGGCTATCACCGTTAATCCTCCGCCTGTTACAGCTCCAGATAGAACCGCTTTTTGCATGGCTGGATTTGTGGAAAATTCGGAAACAAGGGAAGATAAATAGGTTATGGCCGCATTATCGTTGAACGCGGTCAAAATTGTGGAGCCGACAAACAACTGAAATTCTTTTAAACTCCCTAGTACCGGCGATATCCACCACTCCTGTAACCCACCAAAAGTTACCAAGCTAGCCAGGAAAAATCCAACTAAAATGGGAGATTTTAAGCTCACATCATCCTGATATGTTTTTGTGGCTTTCACAAATGCTAGGAAAAATAAAAATCCTGCTATTACCAGTGCCGGGGTATGTAAATTTAATACCGTCCATGCTAGGAATAGGCAGTGGATGATGGTAATTACCACCGGAATCGTTTTACTGTCATCATGCTTTTTATCGCCATCACATCTACTTTGAAGATCGGAGAATTCTTTTCTAAAAATTAAATAGTATGTCAGTGTGCTGGCAATAACTCCCACGATGGCATGGGACCCTAGTAATGTAAATACGCGGCCAATCGTTAGGTGCCATTTGTGTGCAACCATCAATATGGGGGGTGCTGCGAAATGGGTCAATGTTCCACCGACGGAAATATTCACGAACAACAATCCTAGGGTGGCGTAGCATAATTTTTTCGAAGGTCGCAGATCGTAAAATTGTTTTGCAAGCAACATGGCCCCTATGGTCATGGCGGCAGGTTCGGTGATAAATGATCCCATAAATGGAGCAAAGGTCAAAATAGATATCCACCAGGCCGCTATTGTCCCTTTTCCCAGACTGGCAATCCGTTGCAAAATAGACTCTGCAAACGATAAAACCGGACGTGTGGCCGCAATAGCCATAATGATGACGACAAAAATTGGTTCCGTAAAGCTCACAACATCATTGAAATAGTACCCCAGCGTATGCCATCCGAAAAAGATAGCCATGCAGATCAAGAGTGGAATTGCCCAAAGCCCAAAAACTGCTTCAACCTCTCCGAAAAAATGACAAATGGTTGCCAAAAAGTGTTTGCCCGGTGAATTTCCTGCATTGGAGTCAGCAATTTTTTTAGACAACAC
>JAITET010000014.1 GCA_031281895.1 Puniceicoccales bacterium
CTTACGGTTTCCAAAAACTTAAACATCAACTGGAACATCGTCGGTTCCTACACCGGCAAATTCAACAAGGATATTTCCACCCACAGTGCCTCCTGCGGCGTTCAATATTCCTTCTAGGAATTTGAAAACCTTACTCCCAGGGTCAGATTTCATAAAAGCTAACGGGAAAAATGGAAAAGATAGAAGAGAAAAGATCTCTTCACCCTCTTTACCTGTCTTTCCCTTAACTAGTGCAATCTCGCCCATTTCTGAGAATTGATTAAATGATTGGCGATGAAATTTAACCGTTGAATTCCCATGTGAATTTTATATGGGTCCTTTTGTGTTAAAAGTTAGTAATGTCGACGGTGATAAAAATGTGGATCGGATGGAGAAGATAGTTTCCTTGATGAAACGGAGAGGTTTCATTTTTAAATCGTCTGATATTTATGGCGGGCTAAATGGTTTTTTCGACTATGGGCCGCTCGGGGTGGAACTGAAACGTAACGTAAAGGAAGCCTGGTGGTCAGATGTGGTAAAAAGGCGCGATGATGTTGTCGGCCTAGAGTGTTCAATAATTTCACCTAAAAAAATTTGGGAAGCCTCGGGACATGTGGCTGGATTTTCTGACCCAATGATAGATTGCAAGGAATCGAAAATGCGGTTTCGGGCAGATCAACTATTTTTTGCCAATGCGATCGTCAATGGCGAATCCATAGGTTATATCTGTGTGCAAGAATGTGACAATACAATGGAGGCAGCTGAAATAGCAGCTGAAACATTGAAGAAAAAACTGAAAAAAGTAGGAACGTTGCAGAAATTGGAAGTCAAACCAATTACGGAAGCTACCAATGAAGAAATAGCTTTAATTCCTTCTCCGGTGACGGGAAAAATTGGGACATTAACCCTGCCACGGGAATTTAATCTAATGTTCCAAACGCATGTCGGAGCTGTTTCCGATGACACTTCCGTAGCCTATTTGCGTCCAGAAACTGCCCAGGGCACATTCATTAATTTTCTGAACGTTATTGATACAACGCGGGTGAAAATTCCATTCGGAATTGCACAGATGGGAAGGTCATTCAGGAATGAAATCACGCCTAGAAATTTTATTTTTCGTTCCCGGGAATTTGAACAAATGGAGCTGGAATTTTTCATAGACGACTCGGAAGAAGCATGGCAAAATTGGCATAAGTATTGGATAAACGAACGGCTAAAATGGCACAGGAGCATAGGAATTCGTGAAGATTTATTGGGGCTTGATGTGCATAAAAAGGAAAAACTAGCCCATTACTCGAAGGCATGTACGGATATCACTTTTAAGTATCCCTTTGGCGTGCAAGAACTCGAGGGAGTTGCTGCCCGAGGAAATTTTGACCTTGCGCAACATCAGAATCATAGTGGACAGTCGATGGAGTACTTTGATGAAGACATAAAGAGAAAATATATTCCCCATGTTATAGAACCCGCTGCGGGTGTAGATCGCACATTGCTTGCCATTGTCTGTTCCGCCTACCATGAGGAAAAGATTGAAGATGAAGTGCGCACGGTATTGAAGTTTGTCCCACGCATTGCTCCCGTTAAAGCGGCAATATTTCCACTGGTAAAAAACAATCCGGAAATCGTCGCTAGGGCCCAGGAAATATATAAAACGCTTCAGCAACGGTGGAATGTTTTCTACGACGTTAGCGGAGCCATTGGAAGAAGATATAGAAGGATGGATGAAATTGGGACTCCCTATTGCATAACCGTTGATTTCGATAGCCTCAAGGATGGTACATTTACATTGAGGGATAGGGATTCGATGCAGCAGGAAAGAATGTCTTTGGAAGAACTAATTTTGTTGATGAATGATAAAATTTTTTAAAAGTGTCATCATTTAACTTGTTGTTTGTAAATTCTTATGTACAATAAGGAGCATTCATTTTATGGAGTATACGGAAGCAGTAGATATAGTTTCGGAGCTTTTTAGGATAAGCCAATGGGCTAGCAATGAATACAACGAAAAGTATGCCGTACTTGACAATGACATTGAAATTCGGGTATTTCAGTCGGCTAGGGATAAAATGGTGATACAGGGGATGTTCGGAGAATCCATCCACAGTCCATCGATAGCAAATGCGAACGAGATAAAGTTTCGTTATCTCCTTCAGGCCAATTTTATTAGAATTGTTCAGTACGATGATGTTTTATCCATAGATAAACGTACAAACCGGTTAACCACGACGCGGTATATTTCTTTACTTGAATCTTCTACGGAAAAAGTCCTCGATGCAGTCGAGTCCTTTATCCAAAATGTAGATTTTTGGGATATGGCCTTGAAAAGGAAGCAATCATTCGCTACAATGTCTCCTCTATTGAAATTTTCTCTAAAATAATGGGAATGAAAAAAAATTTTTTACAGTTCATATTGATTTTTATCTGTTGTACGCTCTATGCGGAGGAAAAAGATCCTATTGACATTTCCCCATATAGTGCACTTCCATTTTCAAAATCAAGCTACTACCACTTTGCCAAGGACCAAAATTTGTCTGCCCTCATACAGGATTTTTTCTCGATGCAGGGCATAACCGTAGTGATCAGCGATAAAATAAATTATATTGTAAACGGCAAGTTCAGTAAAATGAACCCGACAGAATTTTGGACTTACATAACAAAAGCCTACGGGTTGGTTTGGTTCTTCGACGGCAAAATAATGTTTGTCTATACAAACGCCGAACTGCAAACACAGATCTTTAGAATGGATACGGATGGAATTGGCACACTGTCTGTGATTCTATCACGCCTGGGATTTGTTGCTTCCGATTTTTCATTCCGAGACGTCGGTGAAGCAAATGTTCTAATAGTAACTGCACCTCCCCAGTATATTAGTGTAATCAACGATATAGCAACCAAGTTTGTACCAAGCAAGATTTCTGACACCACCATTGTAAAAATCATACCGTTAAAATATGCCTGGGCCTATGACATGACCTTTAACTATGCCAATGGTTCAATTTCTGTACCCGGTGTTTCAAGTCTATTGCAAAGCATCGTTACAGGTCAACAATTATCATCGGCACTATCTCCTTTCAACGTTAGTGTAGGGGGAAATCAAAAGCAAATAGAATATCAACAGATGGTAGGAATGCTTGACGATACCCCACCATACGCAAAGGACATAAATAACAATATCAAAAA
>JAITET010000013.1 GCA_031281895.1 Puniceicoccales bacterium
GCCGGGTAATATATTTGGACTGCGATATTGTTGCGACTGGTGATATTTCTGAGCTTTGGAATGAAGATTTGAATGGCCGACCCTTTGGTGCAGTCGAAGAAGATGACAATTTTTCTGACGAAAAGATCAAGGCGGACAAGTTGGCATACTTGAAATTCCCGGAAGAAAACCGCTATTACAATTCCGGCGTTCTTCTAATTGATTCCAAAAAGTTTGAAGAATCCCAAATTTTTGAAAGGGTGATTGGGCAGGTAAAACAGACAAAAATTTTCTTTCCGTGCCCGGAACAGGATGCCATGAACATATGCCTCCGCAACGATGAACATCTGCCGTTACACCCGAAATATAATTTTATTCCATTTGCATCGTTGTCAAAAAAATGTTTTGCCAGTATTGAAAAAGATGTAGTCCTCATCGAATATGCCTGCGTAAAACCGTGGGAAATGAATAGAACAACTGTCAAACTGTTCCATTGCCTTGGCCTTTGCCGCTATTCGACTTTTATGCTCCTAAAATTCTGGTACTATGCTGACCAATTGGGAGACGTTAATCCTAGCAATAGAAATCCTCTTTCTACGCTCAAATTTTTTTACAAACGACTGTTTCAACCGATGGAACGGTTTTTCTCAAAAATCGCAGCAAATATTAGTAAATTTCGTACACACGAGCGAAAACATGGGTGAGACAATAGATATAGCATTTGTTTTCGACGATAAGTTTTCCGACTTGTTTAAAGTTGCGATATATTCGATTGCCAAAAACACAAAATCAAGCCTGGCGGTACACATTATCGACTGTGGAATATCCAAAGAAAACAAAGGTCTAATCCGAAAATTTATGTCGGATTTTAAAAACATTTCGTCGATAGAGTTTAGGCTTCCGGAACGCGTAGAAGTTTTGGAAACCTATAATATCCCAGTGCATTTTTCCACGGCCATATTTTATCGACTGGCGATCCCAAAGGTGTTTCCGGAACTTAGCCGGGTGATATATTTGGACTGTGATACTATCGCCGTTGGGGATATTGGTGAGCTTTGGAATGAAGATTTAAAAGGTCGCCCTTTCGGTGCAGTTGAGGAGGTTGGCAATTTCATAGATCCGGATGCCGTTTGGCGTAAAAGGATGACCTTGGGCCTTCCCATGGGAAGGCGTTACTATAATACGGGAGTTCTTTTTTTCGACTGTGGAAAGTACCAAAAATCGAAAATTTTCGAACGCGTGGTTGAGTTTGTAAAAAGCACCAGTATTTCTCTAATGTTTCCGGAACAGGATGCCATGAACATATGTCTCCAAAATGATGAACATTTGGCTTTGTCACCCAAATATAATTTTATGCCCTTTCACACGCTTTCCAAAAGATGTCTCCAGGTTATAAAAAAACCAATAGTTATACACTATGCAGCGGTGAAGGTATGGAAGTTAAATTTGAACAAAATTCTTATAAGAATTCTTTATATATTCGGAATGTGCAAATATTCATTGGGAATGATTCTTTGCTTTTGGCAATATTCAGACAGAGTGGATGGTGAGAAATTTTCCAGTAGATCGATTATTCCAACCATAAAATTCTTACATGTACTCTTCCTTATGGAATTTTATCCCAAGAAACTTAAAAAGAAATGGGTTAAAAACACTACGATATCCCATGGGTGAAACAATAGATATAGCATTTGTTTTCGACGATAAGTTTTCCGACTTATTTAAAGTTACGATATATTCGATTGCTAAAAATACAAAATTAAGCCTGGCAGTACACATTATCGACTGTGGAATATCCGAAGAAAACAAGGATCTAATCCAAAAATTTATGTCGGAATTTAAGAACATTTCGTCGATAGAGTGTAGGCTTCCGGAACGCGTAGAAGTTTTGGAAACCTATACTATCCCAGCGCATTTTTCCACGGCCATATTTTATCGACTGGCGATCCCAAAGGTGTTTCCGGAACTTAGCCGGGTAATATATTTGGACTGTGATACTATCGCCGTTGGGGATATCAGTGAGCTTTGGAATGAAGATTTAAATGGTTGTCCTTTCGGTGCAGTCGAAGAAGATGGCAATTTTTTTAACGAAAAAACCAAGTGGCGAAGGATGAAAGAAATCAATTTTCCCGAAAATAAACACTATTACAATTCCGGTGTTTTACTAATTGATACACATAGGTTTGAAGATAGTAAAATCTTTGAAAGGGTAATCGAGTTTATGGAAAATATCGATCTTCAACTATCCTGTCCGGATCAAGATGCGATGAATCTCTGTCTCGATTGTAGTGAGCATATGACATTAGACCCGAAGTATAACTTCATACCTTTTGCATCTTCATCGGCAAAATGTCTCAAAAAAATTCAGAAGCCAATTATAATACATTATGCTGGCAAAAAACCATGGGAAATGAATAAAAAAATTATTAGGTTTGCTGCATCGTATGGCGTGGGAAAGTATCACATGTCCATGATGTTAAAATACTGGGAATATGCGGATTATGTGGATGGAAAAAAGTTTTCCAGTGGAAATGTTTTTCATACTTTGAAATTTCTCTATAAATGTCTCTTCCAGCCCATTGAACGATTCATATCAAGAAAATGTTGCCATTTCCAAAAATCCTTTTTTGAACAACAAAATAAAAAAGCTTCTTAGGCATGGAAATAGGAAAGAAAGTTATTTTGACCGGTATGCAACCGACGGGTAAACTACACCTGGGGGGGTTGCTAGGCGCAATAAATAATTGGCAGAAAATGTTGGATGATTACGATTGTTTGTTTTTCCTGGCAGATCAACATGCCATAACGATGCCATACGTTCCTGCAGAATTGAGAAAAAACATATTGGATTGTGTCGCACAGTACATTGCCTGTGGACTGGATCCTAAACGGTGTAAAATTTTTCTACAGTCCCAGGTGATTGGGCATACGGAACTAATGTGGATACTGGGATGTATTACCCCCATTGGCCAGCTTGAAAGGATGACCCAATTCAAGGACAAATCGAAAAAAGTTGGAGGGTCGATATGTTCTGGATTGCTATACTATCCGGTCCTAATGATGGCCGATATTCTATTATACAATGCGAATTTGGTTCCCATTGGGGAAGATCAGAAACAACACCTGGAAATCACACGGGATATTGCACAAAAATTTAACAACACCTATTCCGAAACTTTTGTTTTACCGGAGCCATACATTGGAAAAACGGGAGCTCGTATAATGTCGCTGCAAGACCCAACCGCTAAAATGTCGAAATCGGATAAAAATCAAAGTGCAATCGTATACATAACTGATTCCGATGATGTCATTCGAAAAAAAATCATGGGAGCGGTGACGGATTCCGACAATAGGATATTCTTCGACCAAGAAAATAAGCCGGGAATTGCTAACTTGTTGAACATATATGCAGCAACGACAGGTCAAAGCATGGAAAAATCCGCCGCACAATTTGTCGATCTTGCCAGCTATGCTCCCTTTAAACAAGCGGTCGCGGATGCAGTCATCGCAAAAATTTCTCCGATCAGAAATAAATATTTAGGAATTGCCAACGATGGGAAATATTTATTATCTGTGCTAAACGCGGGTAAAGAAGAAGCCCAAAAGCGTGCCAACAAAATGATGGCGAAAGTGTATCGTAAGGTTGGATTTTTGTTAGATTAATACAGCATCGAATGAAAAAATTTGTAATATCTGAAAAACCAAGTGTGGCAGCCGATCTAGCAAAGGCATTGGGAACATTTAAAAAATTTGATGATCGCTATGAGAATGATGAGTATGTGATTAGTTGGGCCGTTGGGCATTTGGTTGAACTCTTCATGCCGGAAGATTTCGATGCCTCCCTAAAGCGGTGGTCGCTGGACACCTTGCCCATAATACCAGAAAAATTTAAAACGAAACCGATTGAAAAAGTAAAAAAACGCTTTAGCGAACTTAAAAAATTAATTCAGCGCGATGACATCGATCTGCTAATAAACGGTTGTGATGCAGGTCGAGAAGGGGAATTAATTTTTACATACATTTACGAATTGGCAAAGTGCAAAAAGCCTTTCGTCCGCCTATGGCTGTCCTCCATGACGACGCAGGGAATTAGAGATGCATTCGAACGTCTCAGAAGCAGTGAGGAAATGCAACATTTGCAGGATGCTGCCAAGTGTCGATCGGAGGCGGATTGGTTAATAGGCATCAACGGAACCCGTGCCGTAACGACGAAAATGTTCCCCGTGATGGCTCGACAAGTGGCGACCGTGGGACGTGTCCAAACTCCTACCCTGGCAATGATAGTAAACCGAGACATTGAAATTGCTAATTTCAAACCAACGAAATTTTGGAGGATCCTCGGAACATTCAGCATACACAATGGTTCCTACGATGGTATTCTCCAAAAAGATCAAAAGCTAGACGACAAAAATCTCCATGACAGGACCGACAGGTTGTGGGAATATGAAAACGCACTGACAATTGTTGAAGCGGTTAAAAATGAGCAACTTGCTGCCATTTCCGAACAAAAGAAACGGTCCAAACAAACATCTCCGAGGTTATATGATTTGACTACATTACAAAGGGAATCCAATTCGCGCTACAATATGCCTGCCAGTATGACGTTGAAAATTGCCCAATCTCTCTACGAGAAACATAAATGTATTACCTATCCCCGTACCGATTCCCGTGCACTGACGGAAGATTACGTGCCCACCTGTTACAAAATACTAGCCGCCATCAATGACGAACATAGAATTTTTGCCCAACGCATAATTGAAAATAAAGCAGTTAATGGAAATAATAGAAAAATTTTCAACAATAGGCAGGTTTCCGACCACTTTGCAATTATTCCAACATCACAAGTTCCCCAAAACTTATCCGAGGAAGAATACAAAATTTTCAACATGATTCTGAAACGTTTTCTTTGCGTATTTTTCCCAGATGCAGAGTTTGATGTAACCACCCGAATCAGCAAGGTGAAAGGGTATTCATTTAAAACGGAAGGGAAAGTGCTGGTGATTCCTGGATGGCTGGAAGTCTATGGGAAGAATGAGACCGAACAGGATGGCGTATTGCCTGCGCTATCCGACGGTGATGGAATTCCACCACAGGCCAATGTTGAGGAGATAAAAATTGTGGAAGACGCAACCCGTCCTCCAGCTCCCTACAACGAAGCAACCCTATTGACCGCCATGGAAGGTGCGGGCAAATTGCTAGACGATGAAGAGCTTGCCGAGGCCATGAAGGAACGCGGTTTGGGAACTCCGGCAACACGGGCCCAGATCATAGAACATTTACTAGCTTTGAAGTACATTGTGCGGGACAGAAAAGATCTCAAGGCAACGGCGAAGGCTGAAGATTTACTAAATTTCCTAAAAGCTGCAGACATTGAAACCCTTTCAAGCCCTGCTCTCACGGGCGAATGGGAATATAAACTTAGGCAGATGGAAAATGGTAATTTTACTCGTAAAAATTTCATGGAGGAGATTGCGGATCTGACGGCGGCCATAGTCACAAAGACGAAAAATTTCGTCGAAGGAAGTGATATAACGAAGGAAACTTCCATAATTTCTCCCACTGACAATAAACCGCTCATGGAAGGGCTACGCTGTTACCGCTCGCAGGATAAAGCCCTAACAATTCAAAAGGTAATTGGCGGTAGGAAATTTTCAGAAGATGAAATCAAAGAGTTGTTGGTAAACAAAAAGATTGGACCACTGGATGGGTTTAAGTCAAAAACGGGATCAGATTTTTCCGCGAGTTTAGTTTTGGATGATGCTTTTAAAGTGAGTTTGGTCTTTGAAAATTCAAACTCAGAATTTAAAACCGCAACATCATTATCCAAGGAAGAGATCGATAATCTTGAAGTCATTGGAAAGTGTCCGCTCGATGGGTCAGATGTTGTTATGATGGACACTGCCTACGTTTGTAAAAATTATTTCAATAAAAAATGCAAACTTAGGATTTCAAAAAAGACACTCGATAAAGATATTGATGTGGGACAGGTTCAGAAATTGCTAGTGGAAAAGAAAACCGACCTATTGGAAGGATTCCGGTCCAAGCGAACGGGAAAATTATTTTCAGCCCGCCTAAGTTTACAAAAGGATGGCAGTTTTAAGTTTGAGTTCAAATAAATTCCTGTTCCAATTTTTCCTGTGCGTTTTCTTTCTGGGAAGATTTTAGGATATCACGGAAGGGCAAGCAGCGATAACATGGCACCTTCTGCCACTAATTGTTTGCATGCGAGAAGGTCCATCCCCCGGCTCATCATGTAGAACATGGTATCATCATCGATGGCACCGACCGTTGCGCCATGGGAACATGTAACATTGCTGTTAGCAATGTGGAGATCGGGACAGCTGATAGCCTGTGCCCCATCTGACCATAGTACGCTGCTGCTACTCTGTCTTGCATTGCTGTTTTCGGCAATTTCATTGATGCTAATTTTCCCATAAAACTCAGAAACTGAGGAATC
>JAITET010000021.1 GCA_031281895.1 Puniceicoccales bacterium
AAATCGAAAACATGTTCAGCAGACTAAAGGACTGGCGCCGCGTCGCAACTCGCTATGACCGCTGCCACCACACTTTCTTTTCAACCATTTGTATCGCTTGTATTTTCCTCTTCTATTTGAGCTTATGAGTCCTGACCCTAGTGCGAACACCATTCCACTCCTCATCACCTATGTCGTCGGTTCTGCCAAAAAATGCCTGCCTGATTCCGCCTTCCAATACCTGACGTGCACGCCCCAACCCTGGGTTCGGTGCCCTTCCAGAATTTGGATCAAACGGATCAGAATCCACCTCTTCGACTGTGGCAGATGTTCTTGAAGTGAATGAATCTTTAAGAGTCTTTGAATCCGGTTGGGTCTGAATTTCACTCGGAGCAGGGGACAAACCCCTATCTCCAAATTGCCCTATCTTTCCATTTTGACCATCTTGTATTCCTTGCGTATCTGAAGGTCCACCATCTACTCGTACCTGATCTCCCATATCCCAATCCCCCTTAATGACCAAAAATGCTATCACTTAAATGACTTCTGTCAAATATAATTTTAGTGGGGCCTATCCGGGCACATTGGTACTTTTTAAGGTGTAAAATGATAAATTCGTAGGTTTGGCAATGGAACTTCCAGGGAATAAACTTCTGTCGAAAGTTGTTCTTGCCAATTTTGCAGATGAAACTATAATCCATTTGTGGGAGGATGTCGATGACTATAGAAAATATATCAAATCAAGAAGTTGGAAATTCAGATTTGCCAAAAATCAGTGACTTTCACACTCATTTAATCACCGTTTCACGGCAGTCGACAAATGAAACATCGACAATAACTCGGCCTGAAACCGGTCTTATTAGTCGTAGTTTGGGTGATCGCACAACTGAAACGGCTAAAGCCAAAATAGGAAACACTACAGGTAATGTGCAACAGCAAAGCTTATGGCAAAAAATCTGTGAGTGGTTTACTGCAAAATTTGGAAATTCACAAGATAAAGCGGCAATTGAACTGACAAACGCTATAAAGAATAACAAGATTGGTTTGGTAGAATCATTACTTGCGAATCCAGAAAATAGTTCCCTAAAACAGCAAATAAAAAACGGCATAGTAGAGGATCGTGAGCTCTTTCCGAAGTTGATCCAATTCAATGACGAGAATGTAAAACGGTTGCTGCAAGCTCTAGATCTAGGAGATTTGCAGGAACAATATCGACAATTTTTGGGCAACGGTTTGTTAGAAGTGCTTACAGGTACTGGTAAAATAAAGGCCGAATCGGTTGAATCCGAAAGAGTTAAACTTGAAGAAAGCGGAAGAAAAAAGAATGAACTGACCAGAGCCTTGGAAGGGCATACCCAAGAGAAAGCGAAAGTTGATGAGGAAATGCCCAAGTGCGATGAAAAATGTTCCCAGCTCACAAAATCCGTAGAGTCCTTAGAAAGAGAAAAGGCAAATTTATCAAAAGAAATCATTGACCTAGAAAACGAAATAAAACCAATCAAAGAAAAGATTGAAAAAATTGAAACTGATATGGAACCTAGAATCAAAGAAGAGCGTAAGAAACAAAAGGCGGCTGAGCTGGAGATACATGGGCAAGGTGAAAACAGGGAAGGTGGGCAACCGCATCAAAATAATGCTCTAAAAGAAGGCCTTCGTTCAAAATTCCAGGCTCTTATGGGGTGCGAGTGGTCTGAAGCGGGTGACACCGTAACTTCGTTGGAGAAAACTGCACGTGAAAAGCAGGTAGAATTAGACAAAGCAGAGGAAGAGTTGAAAACGGCCAATTCCACTCTGATACTTCTTGATGAAACAATAAATACTACAAAAGAACGCCTAACTTCTATAGAAAAAATTACAAAACAAATTACAGATGCGAACGAGAAAATAAAAAATCTTACGGCAAAGGGAGCTCAAAAAAACGCTGAAGAAATTTCAAGACTGACAGAGCAGGTTATGAGGTTAGAAGAAGCGCTAGAAAAGCTTGTAGAGAAAAAGCTTGAATGGAGGAAAGACATAAATGAAACCATAACGAACCTTGAAGAAAAAACCTGCTTTCAGCTAAAGATAGATCAAGATGCGTATGAAGAAATAAGTACAAAAATAGCCAACCTCTCCGACAATGTACGGGCTCTCCAGATTGAAGTAACTAAATACACGAATGCTGTAAAGTTAGTAAAAGGGTATTCTGAGGCAAAAGCTGAGCTAGACAATAAGTTCGCAGCCATCCAAAAGCAGGGAAATAATGCTCTGGAAAACATAAGAACCCTGCAAGGTGAGATGAGCACACAGCAAGAGGAGATACGTTCAAAATATAATTTGAAGGAAAAGGAGAAAAGTCTTACAGAGAAAAAGACCAAATTGGGGACATTGGAGACGGAAATTACCAGCAAAAGATCAGAATCAGGAGGAGCAGAAACAGAACTAAACACACTCAAAGCAAAACAATCCAATCTTGAGAGACAAATTGCCAGCGAAGGATCAGAATTAGAAAAAACAGAAAAAGAATACGAGACCTTTTCGAAAACCTACTCTGAGAAGTTGGGAGCCGCAAAGCAGGCCATTGAACGAGCTAAAACACTTAGCGAAAGGATTGCCAGTGATGATAAGATTCAAGAACTAAAACAGGCTTTACAATCTCCCACAGCAACAAAGAAATTTGTTGAAGAACTGCTGAAATCTAGTGGAATCGGAAGTGTAGTGCGGGCCATCTATGAAAAACTCTCCCCCGAGGAACAAAAGGTATTTGCGAAGGCAATTTTTTCTCATCTATACGGGGACAAATCTGATAAATCTGATTATGGGTCCGTGGCAGCTGCTGCCGCCGGACGTGCATTGTCTGGGATTACCAGTGACAGCGATAAAGAGAAAGCTATTGCAACCGCTGCGAAAAGTGCCGCTGAGCGTGCCGTTAAGATACTAGTATCGATGTCCGAAGAGGGGAACAGGATAAAAGAAGATTACTCATTTCTTACGACTTTTGCAACGACATGTGCGGAAGATACCGGTATGATGGCATTACCAGGGGCCGGAAATATGATCGCAGCTATTCAAACTCTTGCCACAAGTAAATCACCCAGCAGTGGCACCTAAAATGATAAAAGTATACCACACACAAAAGATTTGGAGACAGAAATTGGGCGTTTCTCAGGATCTTTGGAAAGCCCTTCGAAGATATTTTGAAAAAACCCCCCTTTCCACCCATTGGGGAAAACGATTAAAATAACGTTTTGATAGGGTCCATGCTTCGGAGGATCATCCTCCCATCGTGTCTTTTCGATGAAGGATCGACACTCACCAGATTCATTAAACCATGGTGGGAAATACAAATAGATTGTCCATTTATTTTGCACTTGCAAATTTTTTGCACCTAAGAATCGTTGCTCCAAGTTAATGAAAGATAGAAGTCAACTCATTGGTTTTACACTGATAATTTGTGCATTTGTATTGATGTTTAAAAATGCTGCCGACCAAGCAAACCAAGTGAAAATCGCTAGCCAAAAGAATGAACAACCGGAAGTTGTCCATGGTGAGCCCGTAGGCATCGAAGTCGCTGGAGATTTTGACATTGGAATAAAAAATTTTACTGCGGTTGAGAAAAGTACGGAGGTTGAGAAAAGTACGGAGGCTGAAAAGATTTTCACATTAGAAAATGATGTCATCGGTATCACAATCTCTGACCGAGGTGGTACGATAAAATCCACCGCACTGAGAAAATATCAGTCTGTGCAAGATCGGCCGGATGTTGTGGTTTTTAACGATGGTTGTACCATGCACGCAATGTCGTTAAGCTCAAGCAATGAACAGTTTTCCAAATTTATTCAATCCGAACGATTTGATGAGATTTCGGTGGGGAAACACGACATCGTACTGTCAAAGACTACACCTGAAGGCTATACCATAACCAGGCAATACCACCTGGTTCCCCAGGATAGCAAAGAATCAGACGGATATGTCGTCGAGCATAAAATTCATATCCAAAATAATACCAATTCGCCACTGAATATCGGTAGTTTATCCCTGTTCCTAGGTTCCATGCCGGCGACTGAAAGTGACGCCATGGGGGATTATTTAAACTTTGGGATGTTTAATGGGAAAAAAGAAAGTTTCATAGGACTGCGGGATTTCAAAGCAAGTAAAGGATTTTTGGGGTTTGGGAAAAAGGAAGAACGAAAATTTATCTACAACAGTGAAAAAATCTTGTGGGGTGCCATAAAGAATCAATTTTTTACGACAATTCTAACACCCGAGATGGAAGCGGATGGCTACATCACATACCCAATTCTTGTCCACGACAAATGCTCAAATAAACAGGAAGAAGGCATAGGAGCTTCAATGATTTTCAACGTTGGTACTCTCGACGGAGGGAAAAGTAAAACACTTTCGTCGAATATTTACATGGGGCCCAAGGATTTTTCTAGGCTGTCAAAATTGGGAAAAGAGCAAGATAGGGTGATGCAATTTGGCTTTTTTGGTTCCATAAGCGAACTTCTCCTACGGCTGATGCTAGGAATTCATGCGATAATTCCAAATTGGGGATGGGCGATCATTGTACTGACAACAATGGTAAAACTTCTCCTTTGGCCATTGACAAATGCCCAGGTTAGATCTTCCAAAAAAATGGCAGCCATCCAAAATCCACTGAAAATAATCAAGGAGAAGTATAAAAACAATCCGCAGAAACTGCAGATGGAAACCCTAAAACTGTTTCGGGAAAATGGGATAAATCCAGCCGCCGGGTGTTTACCGATATTTATACAAATCCCGATTTTCTTTGGGCTCTACTACATGCTCCGCACGGCATCCGATTTGCGATTCGCGCATTTTTTGTGGATAAAAGATCTCTCTCTACCCGATACGGTCGCACACATTGGCCATTTCCCCGTGAATATTTTACCATTGGTCATGGGCGTAACCATGTTTTGGCAGATGCACATGACGCCAATGCCAACCTCGGATAACTCGCAAAAATTAATGTTCAAGCTGATGCCAGTTATTTTCTTTCTTTGTTGTTACACTTTCCCTTCCGGGTTGGTATTGTACTGGACTGTGCAAAATCTGTTGACGATTGTTCAACAATTTACAATGTCATCTAGCAGTAAGATACAGGATGAAAGTAACGTAAAAAATTCTACGGGAAAACGCAGTTCACGGTTACCGAAACGGAGGAAAAATAATGTCAGGACATAGCAAGTGGGCAACAACAAAACGGCACAAAGCCGTCATCGATGCAAAGCGTGGGAAAATTTTTAGCATGTTGAGCAAAGATATATCTTTAGCCGCACGCGATGGAGGGGGTGATATAAATTTCAATGCCAGGCTGAGGGTTGTTGTGCAAAAAGCTAAGGAAGCCAACATGCCCGCCGATAATATCAAAAAGGCTATCCAAAAAGGTACGGGCGAATTGCCCGGCATGTCGATCGAAGAATTAACCTACGAAGGTTATATCGCGGGAGGAATCGGTGCCATCATAGAAATAACCACGGACAACAAAAATCGTGCTGCCAGCGAGATCCGTAGTGTACTCACCAAAGGCGGAGGGAATTTGGCAAGCCCTGGAGCATTGATGTTCAACTTCCAAAGAATGGGACAATTTTTCATAGCCAAGGAGGTGGTGACCGAAAATAGGCTGATGGAAATTGTACTGGATGCGGGGGCTGAAGACATCAAATCGGATGGCCCAGACTTTGAAGTGCTGTGCCCGATTTCATCATACTACACCCTAGCACAGGCAATAATAGGAGCAAATATCAAATGTTTGTCATCCGAAATCGCATACATTCCTAACTCTATCATACAAATAACGGATGCGGAATTAGCCGCCAAGGTATTGAAAACCATTGAAAAATTAGAAGACTTGGATGATGTCAAGAATGTTTTTGCCAATTTCGACATAGACGATTCAATTGAAACTTAATGGGAGTGTTGGATCGTTTATGTCACTTAGGAGACTAAATTTTCGTGCTGTTTTGCAAAAAAACAAATCTGTCTTTCCCATTAAGGTCGCCCATTGATTCAAATTTGCCGAAATAGTTTTTGGCAAAACTTGCGATGGATTCATGTTGGGAGCTACCTGTTTCCAGAGCCAATATGCCATCTTTCGCCAAAAACCTTCCGGCCGTACCGATAATTTTAAAAATATCGGCCAACCCATTGTTTTTGGATACCAATGCGAATTTTGGTTCAAACTTTTTTATTTCATCCTGGGCATTTTCAAATTCTTCATCGGTCAAATACGGGGGATTCGAAATGATCATATCAAATGTCCCATCAACATTTTCTAACCAATCGCTAACCATAAACCTAATGTTTGTTATCCCATTTCTTATGGCATTTTTTTGAGCTATCGAAAGTACATCTTGGTTTGCATCGACAGCCAGAACATTTGCCTCCGTGAAATGTTTCGCCAGAGCCAACCCAATCGCACCGCTACCAGTCCCCAGGTCTAAAATTGATCCGATCGGCCTATTTTCAAAACGTGAAATGAGCATACCTACGAGTTCTTCCGTTTCGTGCCTTGGTATTAAAACATTCCTGTCAACTGCGATGAATAAACCATAAAAATCAACTTCGCCGACGATGTATTGCAGTGGTTCTCGATTCCCTCTCCTGGACAGTAGATGTTGAAATTGAGATAGTAAATGCCCTTCCATATTGTCACAGGGATGCAGGTAGAGGGACAACCGTTTGCACCCAAACAAATGGGACAGCAACAATTCGGCATCCAACCTGGCAGTAGCGATCCCCTTGCCTTTTAAAAAGTGTTCTGATTGCCTAAGAACTTCTACTAATGGTGGCATTTGGCTCGTAGGATACGTCTTCGCCTTGCAATATGCCTGCATATCCCCCAAAACACATACCCCAGGAATATTGCGGCCAGTGCAACATCCCGCAATAATGCGACGAGTGATAGCACTGTCATTGAGACCAAAAATGTTCCCCATTTGGTTTGCGTATTCCAATCGACCTTTTTGAAACTAGGATAATAGATATTGCTGACCATCAACCAGGCAATCAGTAGCATCAACGGAGGCAACATCAGGGACCACGATTTTAGATCATATTCATTAAGTATCAGCACAAGGGAAACAATAACCCCGGCGGCTGCGGGAACAGGTAACCCCAAAAAATCATAGTTGTTCTTTTCCTGTTCGGCCTTTGGAAGCAGGGGATGTGTTATCACGTTAAATCTTGCCAATCGTACACTGGCACACAGCAAGTACAGCGACCCAAAAATCCAACCAACTTGCCGGAAAAATGGAAATTGTTCCGTTGGCGATAATATCATCAGAAATACCATAAGGGCAGGCGCTACCCCAAATGATACCACATCAGCTATGGAATCAAATTCTTTCCCAAAAAGAGACTCCTTCCCTCCCAATCTGGCAATCCTTCCATCCAATAAATCACATATTCCCGAAAGAAACACAAACCAAACGGCTTGCGTATAGTATGTGGTCGATATTGTTTCCGAAACCGAACAATACCGTGCCTGCATGGAACGAATTATGGATAGAAATCCAAAAAACAAATTGGACGCTGTGAACAAACATGGTAGCAAATAAATTCTGCTAGCATCTGCCAAGCTCATACCTTCCCCTTTTACTTTCATCGAAGCATACCTAAGAAAAATTTCTTGAGCCGCAAGTTGGAATGCTTATAAAAATATTCCATCCGTCTTTTTGTCGATTCTTGCCACAAACATTGCACCGTAAAACAAACCAGCAAACCGCTGAAAAATCTCAGAACTGACAACCACAACACCTAATGACATCACAATTGAGAGGGTCCTATCATAGGGTGTGGAGTACAATGTCACAGCGCCTATCGAATGCACCGTCTTCCTTGCGTTGAACACTTTTATTTGCTTCGGCTGAGCCGAGTGAAGCAGTGATGATTCTATTTTCGTCAATTCCGAGGGACACGAAAACATCTCGAACAGCCTCTGCACGCCGTTTCCCAAGTGCGTCATTGTAGGATTCTTTTCCGAATCTATCGCACTTACCGACGACTAACATACAAAGTGTTTTATCTTTTGTAAAAACTTTGGCTATTTCAGCTATTTTGATCTGTTCAGCTCCCAAAATTTTTGAGCTGTCGAAATTGAAATATATGGATTCAAGCACATCCGCCGCCGTATAGTTATATTCCGTCTTTTGGGCATCAAACCCATGGGCAACGAAATTATCTCCAATGTTACAGTCATCTGTATTTATAAAACATTCGTCGGAGCAATTCTTTTCTGTTACTATTGTATCTTGGGGGGATAAAGACTCATTTGTGGAAAAGTCAAAATAAGAACATCCAGCAAGGGAAAAAATTAAACTCAATATACAAATACACCTTATATACTTACTCAACATAACCAAGGGCGATATTACTGACCATTGCACCGTGTCAATTATAATCATCTTATTCATTGATTTTTCGCGAAGATTTCATTTCCTTGAAGGGAAGGGTTATTGAGTTTTTTAGCCGCGAATATAATGCAACTACAGGATCAGTCACAGCGTGATTTTTTTGCCGAAGAAATTACCAAAAATTTTTCTGTGATTGCATCTGCTGGGGTTGGAAAAACAACAGCAATTACTGAAAGAATTGCAAATCTCGCCATGGGGGATTTGAATGCAGTTCTCCACGGAGTACCGCGCATAAAAAAACTGGTCGCTGTTACGTATACGGAGAAAGCGGCAAAGGAAATCAAAGATCGCGTTTTCCATAAGATTTTCCAAAAAACCGAGCATTTATATCAAATGCGGGAACTCTGCATACAGTATTTGGAATCAGCGTTTTTTGGCACCATACACGCATTTGCTTCGAAATTTTTAAAATCCCATTGTGCTCTGGTCGGCTTGCGCAGTGACTTTAAAATTATCTCCAATGAAGAACCCCTTTGGGAAGAATTTATAGCTTCCACAGGAAATGTGTTGAAAGTTATTCCCCAGGGAATTCGAAACGATTTTTTATGCACACATGACATCGATAAATTATTGGTACACGTTCGAAATCATAATCCTACAAACTTGTCAAATTCAATAGATATTACTCCCATGCCGGTGACCAACGTCGATAATATTTTAGCCTATAAACCCAAAGGTAATGAAAGCAAAAGTGCACATTTTCTTTATTTGCTTAGGGAATGGGATCTTTTTCGAAAAAACGAAGACTATTTTCCCCTCCCAGATTGTGCTGAAATTTGTAACAGTCACAGACTAATCGAATTGTACCAATCGGAGTTGAAAGATTTTCTCCATTGGAAACAAAATTCCAAAGAGTTTTTCACCGTAAATATTGCCCGTTTGTACAGGGATTTTCGCATTGCGAAAGGACAATTAAAGTACGAAGATTTGATCAATTTGTCCGTAGATCTTCTCAAGCATTCAACGGTAATAGAAGAAATAGAAAACGACCCCTACCGTGTGATTTTAGATGAGGCACAGGATACCGATACACAGCAATTTAGGTTGCTCTTCGGCATTTCACAAAGAAATCTCCGCGAAGGGATTTCAACGGACATATTGAAAAACTTTCCCGAGCATGGTTATTTTTCAATGGTAGGTGACCCCCAACAGTCCATTTACTGCGATCGAGTAAATATCAACACCTACGTGGCTCTACACCATTCGTTGGTGGAATCCAATGCTGCCCATGGGTTAACGTTTTTTGTTACCATGCGATGCTCCGAAGCGGTAACGAATTTTGTGAATGGCAGATTTCAAACCATTTGCAATAACGTAAAATTCGTCCCACTGGTCCCTAGGCCTGGCTGCCAAAGGGGAGAAATGAAAATTTTGAAACTACACAGACAAACGGGAGAAAGCATTCAATCATCGGCATCCCAAACGGCAATGCTTTTCCTTGGGAAAACGCCTGGGGACTTTGAAGTAGAAAATTGGTCAGACATTGCAATTTTAGCCCCTCGAAAGGATTGGTTGACGGACATTCATCGATGTTTTATTGCCAATAAAGACCTGCCGAGTGCCCAATTACATTTCGACGGTACTAACGGCAATGGTGCCTCTCCCATTCGTTGGCTGGCATCTTGTTTGAGATATATAAACAACCCCGCCGATCAGCGTGAATTCTCAGGCATCTTACGGGAAATTTTTGGAATCAAAAGCCAGGAAATTATAAACCATTTCAGGCATAAAAACAGCCAGATATGTGAAAAAATCGATGCCGAATTTACCAATATGCGCAATGAAAGATATGATACTCCATTGGCGAAATTTTTATTAAAAATTCTAGATCGGTTTAAAATTTTCCATCGCA
Organism: Puniceicoccales bacterium; assembly: GCA_031281895.1. Taxonomy (GTDB): domain Bacteria; phylum Verrucomicrobiota; class Verrucomicrobiia; order Opitutales; family JAIRKQ01; genus JAIRKQ01. The sequence goes on from JAITET010000021.1 coordinate 10,249, forward strand.
TTTCTTCCATCAACATTTATACCGAGGAAAATTTGTTGACCAAAATAAAACAAACGGTCGAGTTGTGTTACTTTGCCGAATCACAGCAGATGAATATCGTAGAAACGGAACAGTTTTTATCGGATAAAATCAACACATTAAAAGAATCGGATAGTGTTAATACCTCTGCTGTACAATTTGTGACATTTCACAAAAGCAAAGGACTGGAATGGCCAGTGGTCGTGTTACCATTCATGTACCGTCACCGGCAGCTTAAAAGCGATACCGAGACAAAAGCATTGGCCAAGGAACAACATTTTATGGAATTACACGCCAATGAATGTCGCCTGCTATACGTAGCTTGCACACGGGCTAAAAATAAGCTCCTAATATTGGATGATTCCGAAATATTTGACGAAAAAATATTGTCCCACATGGTTTCATCCGGAAAAATTTTACTAGAAACCAATTAAGATATTTTGCCACGGCGGGAAATATATGCACTCTCCAATAAAACGGTAAGGAAAATGTGCTGGACGGATGTGAATTGCAAGAAATGGAGTTTGCAAAATTTTCTTTGTTAATTTTTTGAATTTGATTCACATGAAAGACAGATATGATCACGATCAAGGGCATGCATAACACGGCAGTGGCATATGCAAAAACATTGGATGAGAATTGCGAAAACCAAATTCGACAGTACTTGGACCACCCACTATTTGCAAACACAACCGTACGAGTCATGCCGGATGTTCATTTCGGTCAGGGGGCGACGGTAGGATTTACGGCCACATGCAACGAATATGTTGTCCCTTCCATTGTTGGTGTGGACATAGGTTGTGGGGTAAATGCCTATAATCTCGGGAAGGGCAACGTGGCATTTGATAAACTAGACAAGTATATCAGAAAACGCATACCGGTCGGTAAGGCGATTAACCCATCGACACACGATATGCTGGAACAGGCCTATGGATACGTTGCCGGCGGTGAAGTAAGTTTTGTTGAATTTAAGGAAAAATTTTACGAACTTTCGAAGAAACTTTTGCTCCCAGCAAAACGCATATTGGCAGGATTGGGTACGTTGGGTGGAGGTAACCATTTCATAGAAATCGATAGGGATGAAGATGGTTGTCGCTGGCTCTTGATTCACACGGGGAGCCGCAATCTGGGAGCAAATGTTGCTAAATATCACCAACAAATTGCCGCCAAAAGGAATGAGGATAGCACAATTAAGTTTTTATTCGGCATGGCAGCCGATGAATATGTTGCCGATATGATCACAGCACAGCTCTATGCACGGGTAAATCGCGCGTTGGTCGCATTTCAGATTGGGTGCGATTTTCTGAAAACTGCCCATGATAAGTTGCAAGCGATAGAGAGTATTCACAACTACATCGATTTTAAACACAAAATAATTCGCAAGGGGGCCATATCGGCTCAAAAAGGAGAACGGCTGGTGATCCCCTTTTCCATGGCAGATGGTGCGATAATTGGAATCGGCAAAGGAAACCCCGAGTGGAATTATTCGGCTCCCCATGGTAGTGGTCGTAAGATGTCCCGTTCCAAAGCAATGGAGTTATCACTGGATGAATACCGAAAGCGCATGGCAAATGTTTGGTCGAGTTGCGTTGGAGAAAATACCATCGACGAAAGCCCCATGGCCTATAAGCGCACAAAGGATGTTCTTGAGCTGGTGGATGATACTCTGGAAGTTTCCCATCGCCTAACGCCGATTTACAATTTCAAATCGGAGACATAATTGGAAATGGGACGGGCGATAAATCTAAAAAACATATCTCTGCCATGCCCTTTCCTTTCTGGCAATTATCTCTTTTTTGTGGGGATGTTTAGAGATGGTATTTTTGAGCGGCTCTGGAGGGAAATTATATCTTTACCGGTAGGCGTTTTACAGCCTTCCAAAGGTATAGGCAATCGGAAATTATTTGTGGAAAATCTTTGAGAGCAATCTGATTAGCTGCATCACAGGTGGCCTTTGCCGGTTCGGGATGTATTTCAAAAAATAGACCATCTGCACCACTTGCGAGTGCTGCTCTTGCCAAAGTGGGAACGAAGGCTCTCTCTCCGCCTGTACCATTTTGGTTCGTACCAGGCAATTGTACGCTATGTGTGGCATCGAAGATCGTCGGACACCCATTCGATTTCATGGTCGTGAATGAACGCATGTCAACGACCAGGTTATTGTATCCAAAAGTTGTTCCACGCTCAATTTGCCAAATTTCTTGGGCCTTCGATTCTTTGAGCTTATTGGCAATATGTTTCATTTCATGGGGTGAAAGAAATTGTCCTTTTTTAACGGAAACTATCCTACTGGTCCTAGCAGCTGCCGTCAGGATATCCGTTTGCCTACATAGAAATGCAGGGATCTGTAACACATCACAAATTTCTGACACGGGAGCTGCCTGTTCTGGTAGATGAATATCGGTGGTAACGGGCAGGCCATGGCGATTTTTGACTTCACCAAGGAGCCTAAGCCCTTCCTCGAGACCCACGCCCCGTTCACTGTAAATTGACGTCCTGTTAGCCTTGTCAAAGGATCCCTTGAATACGATCTTGAGCTCTGGGAATTTATTCCGAAGCGCCACAAGACATTCGGCAGCGGAAAATGTTACTTCTTCATTCTCCAGGGAACAGGGACCCGCTATTAGCAATAATTTATTTTCTTCGAAAAACATCAATGTCTACCGAGGTTGAAAAATTTCAATGGCGAATCAAGCAACAAAGTTTGCCCGTTCATCCACATCCGTTTTCAAAAATCTTTTCACTCTTTCCAACAGTGAAAATGTTGTTTTTTTCGTTTCCCCAAGCTGAAATCTGTCGGTAACCTTTGCTTCTGCAAATAGATAAAATTTGATCTTGGGTTCTGTTCCACTGGCTCGTAGGGCGAATTTTATACCATTTTCCAATGTTATGAAAAAGAACTGCTGCTGCGGAATGAGTTTCCCATCGGCATCTTGGATCGTTTGTTTAGCAAAGTCGACGATTTCCGTTACTTTGCTACTATCAATCTGCTTCGGCGGATTTTCTTGGTAACTGGTCAGGATATTTTTGATTTTCTGTGCACCATCAGCCCCTTCGTAGTAAATATTCAGAACCGATTCGCCAAAGTAGCCATATTTCACATACATATCATCGCGGAGATCAACCAGCGTTTTGCCAAATGATTTTGCATAGGCGACTAATTCACAGGCCATCAGGCATGCGGAGTTGGCATCTTTGTCGCGAACATTGTTCGCCGACAAACAACCATAACTCTCTTCGCACCCAAAAATGAATAGGGTGCTGTTCTTTTGGAGCAAGTTATCTCGCTTTGCCCCCAGAGTTTTATCATAGTTTATGGAAATTCCCGTTGATTCATACTCATTCCTCAACATCCTATTTTCATAGTCGAGCATTTTTTCCCCGATCCACTTGAATCCCGTCAGCGTATTGATGCACTTTATCCCATGTAAATCGGCGATTTTATCGATGAGGGGGGTCGTTACAAACGTTTTTATTATCGCTACATTTTTCGACCCTTTGGCAGGAATTTTTCGCAAAAATTTTAGCTGCGAAATTCTATAGTCAACAAGCAAAGCCCCCGTCACATTCCCCGTAAAAATTTCAAAATCCCCACTGCTATTTTTAGCAGCAATTGCCAACCTATCACCGTCGGGGTCGGTTGCTAAAACAAGGTCCATATTTTCTTTTTTGGCCAGGGCAATGGACATGTCTAGGGCTTCCTTATTTTCCGGATTTGGAGATTTAACCGTTGAAAAGTTAGGGTCCAGGTCATTCTGTTCCTCCACTACCTTGTGACTGATTTTATTAGCTTCCAAAAGTGGAATCGTAGCCGCACCACCTGTTCCATGCAGGGGAGAAAATACGACATGTATGGGATGGCTTTCCAAAAGATCTTTGCGCAAAATTGTTTCCCTAACGGCAGACTGATAGCATGCATCAATGGATGCGTCTAAAATTGTTACGCCCGACATATCCTTTTTGCAAAATCGACAAATATCCTCCATTGTCACACCGTTAAATTCTGATATTACTCCGGACGCATGGGGATCAACCATCTGTGCACCATCTGAAAAATAAGCCTTAAACCCATTGTCGTGCCATGGGTTATGGCTTGCGGTTATCATGATACCAGCTATGCAACTCAAATGGCGCACGCTGAAACTTAATTGTGGGGTAGACCGTGGAGATGCGTAAAGAATCGCATGGCCTCCCAAATGTTTCCATGTGGAAGCAGCCAATTCTCCAAAATGTCTGGAAAAATGCCTTACATCGTAGGCAATTACGACCGACGGTAACTCGTGGCTTCGACTATTGTTTTTTAGAAATTTTGAGCAATACTTAAATAGTGCGATTGTTGCTCCGATGATATTGAAATCGTTCAAGTACGCCGTTCCAACGGCAGTAAAATCTGGCCTATTGGTCTTGGAGTTTCCACGCTCGGGGCTGGTAACTACCTCTGGGATCGTTCGACTGCGCATACCTCCAGTTCCAAACTCCAAAGTCCTGAAAAACCTATTATTAATCTCATCGACAAGCTGCCGGGCAATAAGTTCGTCCATCGATCGACGTGCCCAAGTTGGCAAACTATTGCAATTGTACACGCACATCATATTTTCCGCCGTCGTCGCCAGCACATTGTCTCTCAAAAACCTTTCCATCGCAGTGTTTCAAGGGAACTACTTTTTTTCAAAAAAGAAAGCTAAAAATAAAGTGTTTTGTTAGTGTTAAAAATTTCATTTAATTATTCTCCAGTTTCATTAGAAGTATATGAACGATGATGGCATAAAGAAATTGTTCGACAAGGTGAATGTTTTGGAAGTTACAGATTTGCGAAACTTGATAAAACATCTATGGAAACAACGGGAATTTTTCAAAAAGACCTTCGATATCATTCGGGATAGTATCATTGTGATCAACACCAGGGGAGAAATTTTTTACTGTAACCAGTCAGCCTGTGATTTGTTGGGAATTAACAACCTAAAGCAATCGAATGTTTTATGGAAATATATTCCCGAATTCGTCGTATTTTCCGATTTGGACATGTCATCGGTTGGAACAAGCAATTCTTTCCTTTCCAAGGAAATTAAGATTTCCTATCCGCGCAAAAGCATATTAAATGTAACTGTTACCCATAATTATAGCAATTACGACAACGATGAAAAGATGTTCGTTCTGAGGATCGTTGATATCACAGAGGAACGTGCCTTGTCGGAAAAAACGTTAAACGACGAAAAAATTTCATCGGTCACACTACTTGCCAGTGCCGTTGCCCATGAAATAGGAAATCCATTAAATGCCATCAGCCTTCGTTTACAATTGATGCAACGCCAATGTAAGTCCCTGAAAAATGTCGATGAACGTATGAAATTGGAAATCTCGGCAGGGATTTGTTTGGATGAAATTACCAGATTAGATGGCATTGTTAAGAATTTTTTACATGCGATTCGTCCCCAAAAGCCGAAATTTACTAGCCTTCCACTGGGTAAGGTCATAGAAGATACCATCGATTTAATGGAGGCAGAATTTAAATCTTTAAACATAGAAGTCGTCAATCGCATTGGTCCATTGCCTCTAATTCTCGGAGATTATTCCCAGTTGAAGCAGGTTTTTTTCAACGTTTTAAAAAATTCCTGTGAGGCAATCTCCAGCGGTGGTACGATAATAATTGAAGGATCTGCCAGTGACGATGATGTCATTTTGGTATTTACAGATAATGGTGTTGGAATTCCCTGTGACATATTGGACAAGATTTTTCAGCCATATTTTTCCACCAAGAGGGAGGGGAATGGCCTGGGAATGGTAATCATTGAAAGAATTCTAAGGGAGCACGGGGCAACCATCGACATCGCAAGTGCCAAAAACGTTGGGACAAAGATTTCCATCAGCTTCCCAAGAAAGGATAAATGTATGCCCCTCTTGGAAACGGATAATGATTCCCGAAAATCCCATGTGTGAAATGTGTTGCCATGGTAGAAATTTTTATTCATTAAAAACACGGATGTCCCGTAAAAAATATGATTTTAGCTCCCTACTCATCTCCGCGGTATTTGTAGTTTTGTGTGTCCTATGTATAACCCCCGATGAAACTATCAGTTTGAAAAAACAAACAAAGGTTCCGTACATGTCCGCAGTGAAAGGTAACACATGCATTGAACAAAGTTTTTCGGCTGGTTTTTTTTTACCAACGATCCATAATGTTCATTGTCGCACCTCAATGCCGACCCTGGAATGTACCATGGATGTATTGGATGTGAGGAGTATAAATGTTTTCAGCGGTAGAGAAAAATCGTCCATCGTGTCCACGATCGACCTACTACAAGATACCATGCCCTACAACATTCTCAGCGACATACACATTTCCGAAGTATGTGCGTTAGCAGATATGGATCTCAATGTTGTACCCAAGGGTATATTTTGTGAAAATATCATGACGGGAGACCGGTATAATGTAAATTGCCAAAACATTGATGGAGAAAGTAACGTTTTGCTGTGCAAAATCGGCGGTATGGTTTTTTTATCTCCCAGTGATTTTTCCCAGGTTCTCCCGGTAAAAGGAAATTTTTTGGACGATGGGCTTGGAGATACAAAATTTTTGCGGCTAAAACCTTTTCAATGAAAACACTAGCATGAAAAATATAAAAACTTGGTTGCTCGTCGACGGGCATAACATGGCATTTCGATGTTTCTACGGTGTTCCACAAATGACGACCACCTATGGGCTACACGTCAATGCGATTTATGGATGGGTTCGGTCTCTGTGGAAGTTGGAAGACATGGTCCTGCCGGATGCCGTCTGTGTTTTTTTTGATTCGGGAGGTTCGACCGCTCGGAAGAATATTTTATCCACGTATAAGGCTAATCGAAAAGTCATGCCCGAAGAGCTCAAACAGCAGCTGGAATATATGAATTTATTGTCCGTGGCCCATGGATATTATATAACCGCGAAGGAAGGCGTTGAAGCGGATGACCTATTGGCCAGTTTTTCTAAAAAATTGGACGAATGTGGGGAAACGTCGTACATCGCCAGCGGAGACAAAGATTTTGCCCAGTGCGTCGGGGAACATACCTTTCAGATGTTACCTCCAACCGCACAATCTAAGGGTGCTTGGCGGATTCTAGACCGGAATGGGATCAAAGAGAACTTTGGTGTTTTCCCGGAACAGATTGTCGACTATTTATCCCTGTTGGGCGATGCTTCCGATAATATTTTAGGAGTCGAGGGGATAGGGGCCAAAAGGGCGGAGAAGTTTTTAAACCAATTTGGCAACATTGAAAATCTGTTGCAAAATCTTGATAAAATTTCCTCCGAAAAAATTAGAAAAAATCTATCAAATTCCATGGAACTCATAGAGCGTAACCGCGAATTGATCACATTGCGAAAAACAATGGAATTCCATATCCCCGCGACAACAATCAGCAGAAGTCCAGAGGATATTTTTAATTTGCTTCAAAATTTGCAACTGAACTCGCTTTTAGGGTTGGCCCGTAGAAGGTATAAAACTTCCGAACAGGCGGAACTGTTTGACACATTGTAGGAGAACATTTGTATAAACTTTGTAATAATAAAACAAACGTTTGACTTTTCGAAAATATCAAATAAAGTGACTTCTCACTCTTAAAAAGTAAAAAGGTGGGCGAGAAATTTATCTCGCCCACGTAATTCTTATCAAACTAAATCTAACGGTAAGAGATTTACTCTTACCCAAATTAAGACTAAGGAAATTGAGATTTGTTCAAAAAAATAAAAGATTTTTAAAATTCGGTTCAAATCCATGAATATGGGATGAATTTTCCCATAAAAATTTTCATGGGATCTGTCATTGTCCATTATTTTTTAATTCTAGCTCCCATAAAAAATCCTCTAGGATGATCATTGCGGCCTGCGAATCAATGATTCCCCGATTTCGCCGTTTTCGGGTTTTAGAAGCCGATTGTTTCGCATAGAATAACTTTTGTTCGTTGGTCGCCTGTTCGCTCGTTAATCGTTCGTCGACGAGATTGATTTTAATGTTACTCGGCAGCCTATTGGACAAAATTCCTATGAACCTATCCACTTGCTTTGTTTTGTCTCCCCGAGTTCCGTCCATATTTAGCGGATAGCCGATGGCGATTCCATCGATATTGTTTTCCTTTACCATCGTACAAATTTTTTCCACCCTTTCGTCATCACATTCTGTGACTATGGCCTTCATGGGAAGTACAAGTTTGACATCCCCATGGTAGATGCTAATTCCAACCCGCTTAGAGCCATAATCTATGCCGAGATAATTCACATCCAGGATGTCAAAAATTTTTTTGGACATGTCAATCGCCGTATTATTGCCACCATGCTGATTGGGTCGTTTTCGGATTATTTCCAAAAATTTATGGGCGAAATTTGTCCATAAAATTTGTTGAATTTATGAATTTTTTGATTAGCAATTAAAAACATAGTTCTTTGCAATTTGGGGGTGCCATGGATTCGATTGTGTGTTATAGGTTAACATTGCATGTCGGAGTTGACGGTGGGCTTCGTTACCAAACCGTTACAATACTAAATGGCAACAATGTCATAAATGTTGACTTCAGCAATGGAGTCAACAGAGCTGCAGCTTAGCCGCAGCGCATCATTTCGCCCGATGCTCGATGAGGCGGGAATGATGTCGATCTATCGAGCGTCTCCATGGAATTTCGCGGTGTTCCGCGGGGATAATTTGCACTGCGATGGTCATAATATGATGTGCCGATGCATGATATTAGGATGATATTTAATCATTGGACAAACATGTAGGCGTGTTTTCCGAAGATACACAAGACGCGGGTTCAATTCCCGCCACCTCCACCAGTAATAGCCATACGTTCCGTTGGCGGAAATGTAAATATTTATATATTTTTGTTGACACAAAATCGACGGGGAGTAAACTAATCACCGTTAAGGTACGGTAAGAGATAGGTGGAATGGATAGTGAAAATTTCCCTTTTTTTTCTTTATCGTTAAAAATTTGCAGAGGAGAACAGATGGTTAGTGTAAAAGCAAGAACACGGCGCAAGTTTATGAATAGCCTGCCGATAGGGGCTAAACTGGACTATAAGGAAGACGTCGATAGGTTACATGCAAGTGTCATGGCAAAAGTAGCCGTTTCACAGAAAAAAGCGGAGGAAGCTTTGGCTCAGGGTACAAAGTTGGCGAAGCAGATACGGGATGTTTTAGCTAAGCAGGAGAAGATTTTGGCTGCATTGGAAAGCAAGCCGGGGGAAGGAAATCCCGTCGTTGAACGTTTAAAGGATAAGCTGTCAGGAATTGATGATTTGGCAAAGCTGGCCCGGCAGCATGAAATGAGGATTTGTGATAGTCTCGGGCTGACTCCAGAAGGTGGTTGGGAGCAGGCACTTGCCCGCCTTGAAAAATCAGCAAAAGGAGGAAGGACGATGGGAGAGCTTTCAAATATTCTGCTCCGTAAGGATAAACTCGAAGGGCCATCGGACACGGACCACATACAATCA
>JAITET010000070.1 GCA_031281895.1 Puniceicoccales bacterium
GGTTTTTGTGATAATTGTAGTTGCCATAGGCGAGGTATTATTTTCTGGAAGTACTTTGCGAGGTGATCTTCCCATGACTCCCCAGGAAGCTGTTGATCTAGTTTCGGGTTATAACGATAGGGAAGAAATGCTGGATGCTCAATTGGCAAATCCTGCTCTCCAGGAGAGAGAGAATTTTTGGCGTTTTGCATATGATATGGCTGGTATGGACTTAGAAAGCAACCAGTCTTTTACAGATGCCACCAGGAGGTATTTGTCTGCAGGACAACCTCAAGTGTCAACAGGGGAGAGTGGAGATTTTACCATGCAACCATCTTCTGGAAATATTTCAGGGGATAATCTTCCCATGACTCCCCAGGAAGCTGTTGATTTAGTTTCGGGTTATAACGATAGGGAAGAAATGCTGGATGCTCAATTGGCAAATCCTGCTCTCCAGGAGAGAGAGAATTTTTGGCATCTTGCATGTAATATAGCTGGTAGGGATTTAGAAAGCAACCAGTCTTTTGTAAATGCCGTAATGAATGCTGCTCCACAACCAGCTCCGTTACTAAGCATGCCCGCTGGCAGTTCGTCGGGGGTAGGTACGGTTGGTGTTGCTTCACAGCCAGCTCCGTTACTAAGCATGCCCGTTGGCAGTTCGTCGGGGGGAGGTGCTGTCGGCGCTGTTCCTCAACCAGTTCCGCTAGTTGGTGCTGTTCCTCAACCAGCTCCAATATTAAGCATGCCCGTTGGCAATTCGTATATCAACGAAAATCCTGAATTCTGGCCTGAATTTTGGCCTAACCGAAAGAACAGTAAAGAGCAGTGTGCCGTTGCTAACGTTAGCACTGAACTAGCATACTTAACATTGACGGTTAATACATTGCTCACCAATGCCATTGCTGACCGTTTGGTAAGCGTCAAAGGTTGCCTTGCTGATCCATTTGTTCATATCATCTATGGTTATGCTCATCAGAATAAGATTACCGGACTGGGGTATAATAACCACATGGGTGGTTTCGTTATGGGGCTTGATGATATTTGGACATTTACTAATGAAAGGTACCTTCGAATGGGGATTGCCTTTGGATATACGCATGGGAAAACAAATTTTAGCGGTCCTGCCGTTAGCTATGAGAAATCTGCTAAGCATAGTATTTATACAGTCGAACTGTTTGGTGCCTATGAATTTTTCAATGATAGACATTTGAAAGCAAACGTTGGAGTTACTATTGGATATAGCCAAAACGATGACAGGTTGCATAGGGTTGATTTAGGTTCCAATGTTTTTGATGCTAAAGTTAGATCTGATAATTTTTTCATGGGTATAGAATTTATCAAAAACTTGTATGTCCACAAAGGTTATCAGTTTGGTCCGTGGTTCCGTGCGAATTATAGCCATATTGCTCAGAAGGGATACGACGAATCAACGACAGCAGCGGCGGGGGCACAACATGTTTCTGCCGTCAGTCACGATTTTCTTACGACTGTCGTTGGCTTCAATGTCGAAAAAGAAATTCTCGATTTGAAGTTGGTCGATAGAAAACTGACGCTTTCATTGAAAACCGGCTGGGAATATCAGGCGGTGCGGAAATATTCTAATGCTACCATCTCCTTTGATAATAACTTGGGTATTGGTAAATTCGCTCCAACATTTAGACATCCTTTGCGAAGTGCTGCTATTATATCTCTTGGAGCTTCTCAGAAATTGGATATCCATTGGAGCATTGTTAGTTCTTACATCGCGAGACTTAACAAGGACATTTCCACGCATAACTTTTCCGTTGGCGTTGAATATTCCTATTGAATAGTATTGCAGTTTCTACCCCAACTTTTGTACAATCTTCTTTGACCATACTGGATGATGATTATGCCATCCACAGTGGTCGTTGTGTCTAGAGAGTATGAGCAGAGAAAATATGTGCTATTTGGAAGGCTTTATGCCTTCTCTAACTTCTGCTTCCTTTTGCGTTTTTTCAGCTGAGGCAACTGTGGCGAAACTCGGTCGCCCCGAGACTTATTGAACTTTTTAGGATTTGGAACTCGGTCGCCCCGAGACTTATTGAACTTTTTAGAATTTTGACAAGAAGCAATATGCCATTTGGCATAAAAATTACCTGCATTACAAAGCTTCTTTACTTGTTCCGATCGTTCCCATTCATCGGGATCTATCACGCAACCGTTCCGGTTTAATTCTTCTGCTTCAGCTTTTAAAGCTTCTGTCCTTGCCATAGCTGGATCAATTTCTAGGCTCGTCAATCCACATTCTTGATACATTTTTCTCAATTCATCTAAGTTTATGGCCCTTATCACTGCCAACATATCATTGTCTATGACGGGTGGCATACAGTAACTGCTCGTCCTTAGGCCATCGGCAGCGACTTCTACGGAATGACCATCCTCGGTCTTATCCGACCTTACAATAAATTTTGGAATTGTACCAGCAAAAGTTCGTGCCTGGGATGTTGGGAACGAGAGATCATGGTCGATAGCAACTGGTATAATATCTTTTGTCAGTATTACGTCGTCGGCATGCCCCGTCGGTACGGCAGCAACTGGTGTAGTCAATATTAGGTTGTTGGCATGTCTATCAATTTGCCCCGTCAGTACGTCAATGAGTTGTATCCAGGTTTCCAAGCGTAGAAAATTATTATTGCATAGAAACTTTCTTTCAGGTGAATCTCCTTCAGATGAATCTCCTGAAAGCAAAGTTTCCCCAAGAAGGCGACCGTTCAGCCATTCCATGCCAATGCAAGGAATACCTCCAATTTCAGCTGCAAAAGCAGAGGCTATCACGTGTGGAACGGTTATTCCATTTCCTGAACCAATACCGCAAAGCATATCCTGCAACCTTGAAGTTGCTTCGTTTCGACTGTAAGTTCCGCCGGGAAGTCCAATGAATATTCCTTTCGACTGGGCAAAGAGTGCAAATGTATCCTTATCTTCTTTTTCTGTGTATAGATCACATGGTTTTAATGCTATCGGAATTTTCTCACCTTTTTGGGCATATGCAAATTGAACGGTATTATATCTCCCCTTGCCCAATAGTCGATGCGGGCCATTCCTTTCCAGTCCCACATAGCCTTTTTCTTTAGCATCAAGTGATATTTTAATGGCTTCAAGGCGGGTGGCAATCCGCAGGCAATTGAGGTCTTGGGTACTTTCATTTATTGATGAAGAATGGCCGGGATATAAGCGTATTACTCCATTATTGCCGCCGAGGTTAACTACTGTGGTTCTTAGTGTCGATATTTCATTCGATGATAAATCATTTTGTAGCACGAAGGTTTGCATGTCGTCCAAGACTTTTTCAAATTCAGGCATGAGATTTAAAAGATCGCCTATATCTATTCCCTTGGTAACATATTCACCCAAAACCGTAGTAAATCTAGTAATTTTTTCAGCTTTTGTTTGAATACTTGTTTGATCAATTTCGTCCATTCGATCAACCATCTCTCTAAGATGATTGCCAACATCCTTCTTGTCATATACGAACTTCGCTACCTGTTGGCGTACCCGCGATCCAAGGGAGGTAAAATAGTATTTAGCGGTGATTTCAGTTTCATTATTTTCTGTACGTACAGCTGCTAAGGTACAAGTTTTTCCATTTACCACTACGGTTACCACATTTGAGCTTTGGGCATCGGTTCCATTTCGTAATTTTTCGACTGTTTCTTCTAGCGACACTATTAATTTGGCCGATAAACTTGTTGAGTGTGCTATACTATCCATTTTAAAATTTTACTCTATTTTTACTTATAACCTTCTCAAGGAAATTGCGCACAAAAGTTTTACGCTATTTTTACTTTGAAAAAATATAATATTTTTGCTTTTTCAAGCAAAGCAAACATTAGCATTAGCATAACCCATGGAAATATCGGAAGCCGTTGAAGATTTATCGGGAGAGGAAAGGGCACGTACCACCAACTAGTTCCCTCGAGATAGGGCATAAAAATTCTTTGGAGTACAAAGCCTCTTTACTTGTTCCGATCGCTCCCATTCGTCAGGTTTTATCACTAAACCGTGCTGCTTTAATTTTTCCACTTTCTTTTTTAAAGCCTGTGCTCTTGCCATAGCTGGATCAATTTCCGAGCTCGTCAATCCACATTCTCGATACATTTTTTCCAATTCATCTAAGTTTATGTCCTTTATTACCTTGTACATATCTTCGTCTATGACGGGAGGTATACAGTGATTTCTTAAGCTTGCATCATCGACGGCGAAAAGAGTTTTTGGAATCGTACCGGCGGAAGTTCGTGCCTGGGATGTTGAGAACGAGAGATCGTGGTCGATGGCAACTGGTATAGTACCTTTTGCTAGTATTATGTTGTTGCCATGCCTATCAATTTGTCCCGTTAGTACGTCCTGGAGCTGCACCCAGGTTGCACTTCGTATGAAGTCATTATTTTCAGATGGGATTTTTCCCTCACGGACAGCTTGCGCAAGGGTAAGACCGTCAACCTTTTCCATGCCAATGCAAGGAATCCCATTTACTTCTGCTCCAAAAACAGAGGCTATCACGTGCGGAACGGTTATTCCATTTCTTAAACCAATATCGCAAAGCATATCCTGCAACCTTGAAGTTGCTTTGTTTCGCCTGTGGGATCCGCTTCTATATCCGACCAATTGTTTCATCAATTGTGAATCATCGTTAAATCGCTTAGAATCTTGTTCCTGTTTGGATCGATCACATGGTTTTAATACTATTGCTCTTTTTTTATTTTTTTTGGTGTACGCAAGTAGAACGGTATTATATTGCCCTCGCCCTAACGTTTCAGGTGGGCCATTTCTTTCTAGTCTTACATAGTTTTTTTCTTTGGCATCAAGTAGTATCTCAATGGCTTCAATTCGGAGAGCAATCCTAAAGCAATATTGGTTATGGTCACTTGCATTTATTGATGAAGAATGGCCGGGATATAATCGTATTACTTCCTCATTTCTACTAAAGTTAGCCAATGCAGTTCTTAGCGTTGATATTTCGTCTAGAGATAAATTATTTCCTTGCACGAAAGCTCGCATATTGTGCAAAATCTCGTTAATTTTAGGTGTTAGGTTTGGTAGTTTATTTATTTTTATTCCAGTGGAAACATATTCATTCAAAACCGTAGTAAACCTAGTAATTTTTTCAGCTTTTGTTTGATCAGTTTCTTTAATCGTTCGACATTTCCGTAACTTTAGTGCCTGCCCAAAGAAGAGCGTATGAAAGAATGTACGAAGGCGGGAAAATATACGGGGGAATATACATCTTGAAGGTTTTAGTATGATGTTTTTTCTTTTTATATTACTATGTTTGTCCTTGCATTGCCTATCTTCTACTACGGGCGGCACTCTCGACAAAACTCCACTATTTCCTACGCCATCCATAAATTATCTCTTTGCATTGAAAATTTGCGTAAAATATTTTATATAAAAAAACCGTAAGACATAAAAAACCAAAAATCAATAAAAAAAGAATAGTTTTTAGGGGGTATATTTACGATGGAGCCATGCCGAGATTCGCTGTCATTTGAACGATTTTCTCTTTCGAAAAAATGAGGAGATATGGGAAGACGTTGAAGATTTATCGGGAGGGGAAAGGGCACACCTTTCCCCAGCTAAAATTGCAGCTCGCCCGCCCAAACTTCTCATCTTAGACGAAATTACCAACAATTTAGACTTGGAAACGTGTGACCATGTCATTCAAATACTGCGCCAATATCCAGGTGCCATGATAGTCGTTTCCCACGATGAAACTTTTCTAAAAGAAATAAAAATTGACAAATACTACCCACTAATCTTTATGCCATAGAGCATAAAAATTCTTTGTAGTGCAAAGCCTCTTTACTTTCTTCGATTGTTCCCAATCATTAGGATCTATCACGCGACCCTTCTGTGCGAACTTTTCTGCTTCAGCTTTTAAAGCTCTTGCCCTTGCCATAGCTGGTTCAATTTCATGCTTTGTTAATCCACATTCTCGATACATATTTTCCAATGCATCTAAGTCTATGGTCATTATTACCTTGTGCATATTCTCGTCTATGACAGGAGGCATACAGTAACTTCTCGACATTTGACCATCGATGGATAGACCATCGATGGCTTGAAGAGTTTCTGGAATTGTATAGGCAAAAATTCGGGCACCGAATGTTGGAAACGAGCAATCGTGGTCGATAGCAACAGGTTTATCATCTTTTAGTATTACGTTGTGGCCATGCCTATCAAGTTGCCCCAACAGTATGTCCATAAGTTGCATCCAGGTTTCCCTGCTTATATAGTCGTTATTATATTTAATTTTTCCTCCAGTTGCAGCTTGCCAGGAGCTAGGCCCCTCTACCAATTCCATGGCAATGTAAGGAACCCCGTTTGCTTCCGCTCCAGAAACAGAGGCCATTACGCGTGGAACGGTTATTCCAAGTCCTTCACCAATGGCACAAAGCGTATCCTGCAGCCTTGAAGTTGCTTTGCTTCGCCTGTAGGATCCGCATCCACATCCAACCAATTGTTTCGTCACTTGTGAATCATCTTTAATTTTCACAGAATTTGGTTTATATTTTAATAAATCACATGGTTTTAGTACTATCGGCTGACCTTCTTGGGTAAATGCACTCTGAACGGGATTATATCGCCCCTTGCCCAATGGTTCAAGCGGACCATTTCTTTCCAGTCTTACATAGCCTTTTTCTTTAGCATCAAATAATATCTCAATGGCTTCAACCCGGAGGGCAATATTAAAACAATATTGGCTATGAGTACTTGCATTTATTGATGAAGAGTGGCCGGGGTATAATCGTATTACTTTCTCATCTCTACTAAAGTTAATCAATGCAGTTTTTAGTGTCAATGTTTCATCCGGGGTTAAATCATTTTGCTGCACGAAGATTTGTATATCCTCCAAGGTCTGGCAAATTTTATATGTGAGGATTGGGAAATCGTCTAATTCTATTCCGTTGGTAACATATCTGTCCAAAATCGTAGTAAACCTAGCAATTTTCTCGACTTTTGTTTTAGCACTTGTTCGATCAATTTCATCAATTTGCTCAACCATCTTTCCAAGATCGGCACTAATATATTTCCTGTCGTATTCAATTGCCGCTACCCATTGACATATCCGCGATTCAAGGGAAGTACAACTATATTCAGCGGTAATTTTAATTCCTCCTCTTTCACCTGCTACAGCCGTTATGTCGCAAGTTCTTCCATTCACCCCTACGGTCACCGTTTTTGATTCTTTGTTTTTTTCAACTTCCTTTTGTAAACCTTTAACTGTTTGTCTTAGCAACGCCATACCCTTAGCCCCATCCCAAGTACTTATTTGTTGTGTCATATTGTCCTTTCTAAAATTTTCTAAATCTTCCTCAAAAGAATGGCATACAAAACCCTGCACTACTTTTTTCGGGAAAAATGTAATATTTTTGCATTATTTAAATGTGGCGGGCATTGACACGATCTATGAAAATATTGCAATAAAAAAAATTAAGCAACCATTACATAACCTCTAAAAAATGAGGAGATATGGAAAACCGTTGAAAATTTATAGAGAGGGGAAAGGGCACGCCTTTCCCTAGCTAAAATCTTAGACGAAATTACCAACAATTTAGACTTGGAAACGTGTGACCATGTCATTCAAATACTGCGCCAATATCCGGGTGCCATGATAGTCGTTTCCCACGATGAAACTTTTCTAAAAGAAATAAAAATTGACAAATACTATGGCAGATAAGAATATCCGCTATTAGCTTTTCACATTTCTGGATTCTTCCCGGCTTCTCTGTCGATGCGAAGAATAGCACAGGCGTCGTCCCCAGCAAATTTTAAACGGTCGACAAAGTATTGGGTTTGATTTTCTTCTTCGATTTGCTCCATTATGAACCAATTTAACATGTTCTGGGATTCATAATCTTTTAGTGAAACAGCCAAATCATACATTTTATGGATTAACCCGGTAACCTTCCTTTCATGATTAAGGGCAACCTCGAAGGCATTTAGTGGGGTTTTATAGTCCGTTGAAGCTTGAGAAATGGGCAGCAATTCAACTTTTACACCACGGGAAACCAAATAGTCATAGAATTTCATGCCATGTTCGATTTCTTCTTTTGCTTGTCTACGCATCCATTCGGCAATACCTACGAAGGACATCGATCCCATCGCAGCTGACATTCCAAGGTATATGTAAGCGGATTCGAACTCATTCCGAATCTGCTCGATTATCAATTTTTCAAGATCTTTCGATAGTTTCATACATTTCTTTTTCCCTCACCATACGTTATAATGGATTCTCGACGAGTCAAGGCGATTGTCGGGTTTTGCCGAATTCTTCAAGTGACCTATGGGAATCCACGTAAACGGAACAATATGTGCTGGCAATTGAAAATAGTTTCTAAAATTTTCGATGTGGGATTTGTTTGGGTATAGGCCTACCCAGACGGCTCCGAGACCGAGATCGCTGACGGCAATCAAAATATTTTCAGCAATGGCTGCACAGTTTTGATCAAAAAATTCTTTGAGAATTTCTTTCCCGGGCTCACCACAGACAAGTATTCCGGTGGATGCTTGCAGTGACATACTCGCGTAGGGATGAATCTTTGCCACACCATCCAGTTTTGTCCGCTCAGTGACAATCACAAAATGTCCTGGGGCAGAATGCATGGCCGACGGTGCCGACATTCCTGCGTGGACTATTTCTCGTAGAGTGTCCATAGAAATTTCGCCGGACTTGAAATCTCTTACGCTATGCCGAGATAAAATTGCTTCCATAAAACTTCCTTTTAAATTTTGAACTCACTAGAGGAATTTAACAATCATTTGAAAAATTTCTATCAAAAAAGTTTCAATGCACGACATAAAATTTACATTCAGTGCAATGAGATATGCTTTATTCTCTAAACTTGAGATGATTTTTGGGAAAATTTTTACATGTTCCAAGTCATTTCTAAAAAAACTTGCCGTTTCATTTTCAATTTGTGCAAGGAGCAACCCATAGATTCCTTGTTTGTTCCCCTGTTCTCCTGGAAAATCGTCGGTTTCCAGTTCTGCAAGAAGACTAGCCAATAGTGTCTCGAGCTGTGCCAATAGCAAGTACATTTGCATGACAGCATTGTTTTTTTTCTCACAATTTGTATCGAACAGCGACGATAACCATGCCGAATAGTTTGCCAGCCAAATTTGCATTTCCTTGTTTCCGAAAAGTTCGTCGCCGGAAGACAGTCGCGTGACTGAACACCTACCGACAATGGTCGGTAAAATGGTATGTAACCTCGATGCTGTTAGGAAAATTATCGTATCATCGGGAGGTTCTTCGAGGGTTTTTAGAAATGCATTAGCCGCTGCCCCGTGCATTCTTCCGGCGTCATAAATCACCACAAATTTTTTTTCACAGACCTTTGGAGATAGGTAAATCGTCGAACATAATTCCCGAATTTGATCGACGGAAATCTGCATCATCGATCCAATCGGCCGAACCTGTAGAAAATCTACGCAGGTCATGGGATTTTCCCGTTG
The DNA here is from genome assembly GCA_031281895.1 of Puniceicoccales bacterium. Lineage (GTDB taxonomy): Bacteria > Verrucomicrobiota > Verrucomicrobiia > Opitutales > JAIRKQ01 > JAIRKQ01. The sequence continues at coordinate 9,457 of JAITET010000070.1, forward strand.
AAGAACTTTTGCGGCAAGGAGCATGGCCACCCCATTGCAGACCTCAATGTCCCTGCAAACCAGAAGGTTTGAATTGGGCAAACTTCCGTTTTCATAGGATTCTAGTAGCGGCGTGAACCCTTCCTGGCTTTTAATTTTTAAAAAATCTTTTTGCAAATTCATTCCTTATTTTTTCATGGATTATTTCCACACTATCGGTTCCATCAACCGTAAAAAACCTGGTATTTCCCTTTGCCAACTTCAAATAACCATTGCGGATCTTTTCAAAAAAACTTTCATCTTCCTGCTCAATCCTGTCGCGGGAACCATCTTCTAGGGCAATGCGTCTAAAGCTTTCTGAGACGCTTATATTTGGGAAAATCGTCATGTTGGGAATGCACTCGGATAGGGCAAATTCGTTTAAAAATTGTACGGTGTGTGGATCGATTGCCCGTGCAACCCCCTGATAGACGATAGTCGAATCGAAAAATCTGTCACATAGGACAATTTTTCCAGATTTCATGGCCGGCAGAATTTTTTCATCCACGTGCTGCGCTCGACTAGCTTCAAACAGCAATATTTCCGCTCGTACGGAAAAAACATCGCTTTTGCTGCCGTCCAGCAGAAGGTTACGAATTTTTTCTCCGAGATCCGTCCCGCCGGGCTCGCGGGTCACGATGACATCTTTCCCGTTGACACGCAACCAATTTGCCAACATGTTTAGTTGGGTGCTTTTCCCGCAGCCTTCAATTCCTTCAAACGTAACGAATATCCCACTCATATTGCTAAAATTTCCACATCATCCAGGGTAGGTGAAATCATGTTTTTTACATAAAATGCCGACGTCGCTGCCGCGAAATTTATGGCAAATTTTATATCATCATTGCACAAATACGATGCTAAAAAACCTGCATTATATCGGTCGCCTGCACCGGTTAAAATTTTCGGATTTTCTACGAAATACTTTTTCGCAATTACCGATTCTTCGTCTGTAGCAGCGGAAGAAACTTTAACGCCGTGGATAAATACAACTTCAATTTTTAAAGCCTTGCGTAATAATTTGGCAGCTTTTTCCATGCGATCTTCCCTTTCATCGAGCTGAAAATCCTGTCCAAGGGCATGCAATACCTGCTGCGCTTCCCGGACATTTAATCCCAGGATAGACCTTCCAAATTTTTGGTAGGAACTAATTAGGTGTAAAAATTCTATGAGTTCTGATTGTTTTCTCTTTTCTGGATCAGCCAAATCGAAAAAAAATACCCTATTATTTTTTGTACATTGCGGTAAAATTTCTGCGACAAAAAACTGGGAAATGCTTGTCATGTGTTGCATCATTGTCCAGTTTACCATGGCGAAGGCATCGCTTGAATCGATGGTAGAGACTAGGTCTTTGGGGGACACTTTTGACAAAATGCTATCGACTGTCGTTTTGGACAATGATAGCATTTCCCCGAATAGGATTTTACCGTCGGAGAATTCTATGGCTCGGGTTTCGCCATAGTCTCCCGTGGAGATTGCCGATGTTTTATTGGCAAAATCTTGGAAAATATTATTCGCACAATCCCCGAGTGCACCGATATATTTAACGTTGGTCCCAAACTTATACAACGTTTCCGCCAATAGGGGGCCGTTGCCTCCAATCAGTTTTTTTTGCGGGACGAGCTCGATATTGGAACTTTTCCCCGCAGCGGACATTATTCTTTTTCCAAAATCAGCAATCGTCTCAATCCTAGTATATTTCTCCCCATTGCGCACGTCGACAGCCTGGACTATCGTGTCGACGAAACCATCAAATCCAGCGACCACATTTTTCGTTTGTATTTTTTCTAAATTTACCATTGCCATGATGATTAGTGCTGCGATGTGCGATGGAATAGGGGAATACCCAACCCCGCTAATATTATGTTGGGCAGCCAGACCAAAATATCAGGTCTTAGGTGAGGATAATCCCCGAACAAAGAGAACATCGCCATGACGAAATAATATCCTATGCACAAGCATAATGCGATGCCAATATTTAATGAGGTATCCCTGCGATGAACTTTCATCCCAAGGGGAATGGCTAATATAGTCATTGCCAATATTCCGAAGGCATTCGCAAGGTTGCTACTAATCTGCATATTTATAAGTGTTTTTTTATGACGGATGTTTTCATAGGAAATCGTATCTTCCCCAGAATTCAAACTTTTTTTGGCAGCTAACAATTCATTTAGCGTCATCCGATGAAATTTTTTAGGAGTATTAGTCGGAGTCCCCAGGAACTCTTTTATCGGCAAGTTAATCGCTATATTCTGAAAAAAGATAATCTTCGGGACTTTTTGAAAATCCGCTGAAGGATTATGGATGTCAAATTTTTCCATATTCCCATCGTTTAATTTTAGTAAAAACGTACCCGATGACTCCTCAAATACTATCTGTCCGCTCTTGGCAGAGATATAGGAATCCAACAAATTCCTTTCATCGAACCGCCAAATTTTCATGCCATTAAAGTTTCCATTTGATAGGCTGTCGACGTATATCGCATATCCCGGGAAATGGTCATTAAATATCTTCGGAGTGATAAACCGCATTGGCTTTTCCCGTATAATATCCCTAAAAAATTGTCTATATCTGCTGATAGAATCAGGAGCATGGTATAGGTTTACATATCCGGTAAATAAGGTAAATGACAGTGCCAATAGGAATATTGGCCGTGTAATTTCCCATAGGCTCATGCCGATACTTTTCATGGCGAGTATTTCATTTTGAGACGACATTCGTCCTATTACGATCAATACCCCCGCCATCATGCCAAGGGGAAGGGCGTAAGAAATAGCAGATGGCGTAAGTATGCCTAGCAATTGAACAGCTTCCCGACACGTCAACCGTCTCATCGTGATCCATCCTATGACATCCCGCATGGCATTCGCTACAAGCAATATGCTGACGAATAAACCAGTCGCCGCACAACAAACGATAAAAGTTTCCCTAAAAACATATTTTCTAAAAAGGTTCACGGCAAAAATTATTCAACGACAAAGTTAACAACTGTTCCTTTGGCGTAAACCTTTTTAAGTATTTTTTTATGAGCAACGTGTTTTTTTACATTTTCGATATTTATGGCGAGTTCAAAAATGGCATCTTCCGGCATATTTACGTCATTTACGACTAGTTCTGCCCGCATTTTCCCGTTGACTTGAACAATAATCTTTTGGAAGGTTGGTACGATTTTTGAATCATCATAGGCCGGCCAAGGGGCATCGTAGATACTACCGTTATTTCCAAGCCTTGCCCATAATTCTTCGGAAATATGAGGAGCGAAAGGTGCTAAAATTTTTAGAAAATTCCCAGCGGAGGTATTGTCGAATCCTCCTGCTTTTTGTATGGAATTTAGACATATCATCATCTGGGAAATCGCCGTATTAAACTTTAACCCTTCGATGTCGTTTCCAACCTTTTTAATGGTTTCATGGATGACCGTTTGGCATTCATCGGATAAACTGTTGTGAAAATTTTTGGTGTTGCCATCTCTGTCTACGTATTCGTTCCAAATTTTTTTCAAAAACCGAAAAACACCCTCTATGCCCTTTGTGCTCCATGGCTTCATCATATCTAGCGGACCAAGAAACATTTCATATAACCTTAGAGCATCTGCACCATAGCGCTTCACAACTTCGTCGGGATTGATCACATTGCCTTGGCTCTTGGACATTTTTGTTCCATCCTCACCGAGGATGATACCCTGGTGAAATAATTTCTTAAATGGTTCTTCCCCCGTCTCAATGACTTCTATGTCAAACAGAAACCTATGCCAAAATCTGGCATACAGGAGGTGTAAAACCGCGTGTTCCGCTCCCCCTATGTAAAAATCCGGCGTTTGCCAATAGTTTATTGCTTTTGGATCGGCGATAGCAGTTTCACAGTGGGGAGACAGGTACCTCAAATAATACCAACAGGATCCCGCCCATTGTGGCATGGTGTTTGTTTCTCGACGGCCTAGCACCCAAGAAGAATTTTTATCTTTTTCGTTGAAATCATCCGCAGGGACAATCTGTCCCGTTTCGATGTTTACATAAACGTTCAACCAAGAGTGTATTTTAGCAAGTGGACTTTCCCCATCACCGGAAGGTAAATAATTGTCGGTCGGTGGCAAAGTTAATGGCAAATGGCTCGTACAAAGCGGCAAAGCACAATATGTTACCCCATCCTTTCCATTGGAGATAGGCTCATCCGGTAAAAATTCTTTGAAATAAAATTTATCACTCGAAGCCGCTGCTTTGTAGTCATCTTCTTTTATCCAGACTATTGGAATGGGTTCCCCCCAATACCTTTGGCGAGAAAATAGCCAATCCCTCAGTTTGTAATTTTGTGCAAAATCAGCCCGTTTAGTTTCCCGTAACCATGATACGATTTTCCCTTTAGCTTCCTCGGATGGAAGTCCATTAAACCTTCCTGAATTTATCAAAACTCCATCGCCCACATATGGCAATTGATTATCTCCAGAAACATCGTCGATTACTTGGGTGATTGCAATACCGTAATTGGATGCAAAGTCATAGTCCCGTTTATCATGCCCAGGAACCGCCATAATGGCACCGCTTCCATAGCTAGCCAATACGTAATCGGCTATCCAAATTTCTATCTTTTCACCGTTGGCAGGATTTATGGCATAGGCTCCCGTTGGCATCCCCGTTTTCGTTTTCGCCAAATCCGTCCGCTCCAAGTCACTTTTCTTTTTACTGTCTTCAACGTACTTTTTTACGCCATTCTTAAATTTTGGAGTGACAATTTTTTCAATGAGCGGATGTTCTGGAGCAAGAACTAAAAATGTTACCCCAAAAACAGTGTCCGGACGGGTGGTGTATACGCAAATTTCTTCGCCATGGCCATCGATTTTGAAAAAAATATTTGCCCCTTCCGATTTCCCTATCCAGGCTATTTGTTGGCGTTTCGTTGAATCTGGCCAGTCGACACCTGCTAACCCTTCAAGTAATTTATCGGCATAGCGTGTTATTCTGAGAACCCACTGGCATAGATTTTTTCTAATAACCGGAAAATTTCCTCGCTCGGACAGTCCACCGATGACCTCTTCATTGGCTAGGACTGATTTCAACCCTTCGCACCACCAGACGGGACATTCATCCACATAGGCCAATCCGTGCTTAAAGAGTTGTAAAAAAATCCATTGGGTCCACTTGAAATAAATGGGGTCGGTGGTATTAATTTCCCTTTCCCAATCGATCGCAAATCCGATTCGTTTCATTTGCTTTTTGAAAACTGATATATTATTGGCGGTATTGGTGGAAGGATTAATCCCCGTTTTAATTGCATGCTGTTCTGCTGGAAGGCCAAACGCATCCCAACCCATTGGATGTAATACATTGTACCCTTTTGCATGCTTGTACCTCGCCAAAATATCGGATGCGGTGTACCCTTCGGGATGGCCAATATGTAAACCTGACCCCGAAGGATAGGGAAACATATCCAAAACATAATATTTTTCTTTGAAAAGATCTTCTTGGACACAAAACGTTTTGTTTTCATCCCAAAATTTTTGCCAGAACAGCTCTATCTGATCAAAATCATATTGTTGACATCCAGCATACATGGTGGGCATAAAAATGTTTTCGGCAAAGAAAAGCAAGATTTTTGTGCCTTTGGAATTCCTAAATTTTTTAAAAAATGCTCGACAATACCATACAACTATGCAAGGATGAGCTTCATCCTCGTGTATATTCGCATTCGCTAGAACAAGGATTGATGCATTTGGGGGGTACAAGCATATTCGCATTTTTTAATGCAGGGCTTTCTATTATTATAAAAATCTAAATTTTTATGGATACGGAACTTACTAACGATAACAACTATGAAGTGAAAAAAAACAAACGGCACCCATCCGCCAAAGCAACTAAACACAGCCAAAATATTTCCCAAATAACTAAACCAACCGGTTCCAATGTGGAAGATGACTATGTTCCCGAAAGATTTTCTACCGATTTGGAGGATAGCAATGAATCCGAAAGCCAACATGATGTGAATAATTACAATGCCTTTGATGTCGTTTGGAGTCCTAAACATTCAAATGCCGCCATAGAAGATGATTTATCTCCCGGCCCCGTGGACAATTCTGAAAGGAGAAATGATGAAGGGCGGCGATTTTCTACGCAGGTTGAAGGACAATCATCATCAAATGCAACACGGATGTCCTCTCAAAAACAACAAAATCATCGCAATGGTAATGATAGGCCCCGAAACAATGAAAATCGGCCCCCAAACAGTGGAGGACGTTCGGGGAGGGATAACGGTAAAAACAATCACCAAAACAATGGTCAAAATTTCAAACATCAGCAAAATAATGGACAAAACCGGCAGCGATTTGCTAAGATGGTAAAAATTGGTCAGCTATCAAGCGGATCGATCAAAGAAATGGGATGCTTGAGTTCATTCGATGCATTGGCAAACTTCGCCGATGAAAATATCAATCTTGATGCTTCCTCCTTTGATTTTAATGAGGCCTATGAAGCCCGAGCATCGTTATCAGTAAAAGACATTTCGGCCTATAATGGTGTGGGAGAAGAAAACAGCAAAAGTAACCATAAACTTTTGGAAGCCCTGATGGTAAAAAAATTTGAAGAAAAAATACCCATCGTTGCCAAAGGAGTACTGGAAACCATTGAGGGTGGGGACGGCCTACTGGTATATGCCAACGACAATTATAGAATCCGCCCGCAGAGTGCATTTATTCCGAAATTTTTGATACAGAAATATGGATTACGTCGCGGACAAGATATGGTGGTTTATTTGCATCCACCTGCCCAAAACTCTACTTGCCCATTCGTGTTAAAAATTAGTAATGTGATAGATTGTGATCCAAGCCAGGTAGGTAATCTGCCAAAATTCAAGGATTTGATTCCATTCTATCCCACGGAAAGGCTATTTTTGGAATGTACGGGCGATACAAAATGGGATAACGTCTCCATGCGCATTATCGATATTTTGACCCCCATTGGCCTTGGGCAGCGTGGTTTAATTGTTGCCCCTCCGCGAACGGGAAAAACTGTCCTGTTACAAGGGATAGCCAATGCCATTTCGAAAAATCGTCCCGATGTTAAACTGATCATATTGCTAATCGATGAAAGGCCGGAAGAAGTTACGGATTTTCGCAGGCAGGTTGCCAATGCTGAGATTATCAGTTCGACGTTTGATGAATCTTCGGATAATCATGTGCATGCAGCAGACATGGTAATCGACAAAGCCCGCAGGCAAGTGGAAGCGGGGAAACATGTGGTTATATTGCTTGACTCGATTACACGGCTTGCACGGGCTCACAATACGGAGCAACCTAGCAGTGGCAAACTGCTATCCGGGGGGGTTGATGCCAATGCCCTTCAGGCCCCGAAAAAGTTTTTTGGAGCCGCAAGGAATATCGAAGGTGGAGGAAGTTTGACAATTCTAGCAACTGCACTTGTTGAAACTGGAAGTCGCATGGACGAAGTGATTTTTGAAGAATTTAAAGGGACGGGGAATATGGAACTACACCTCGACAGGAGCCTCGTTGATAAGCGAATGTTCCCGGCATTAAACATTGAAAAGAGCGGAACGCGGAAAGAGGAACTGCTCTACCATCCCGAAGAAATGGAAAAAGTTTATGCCTTGCGACGTGCCGTAAAAGGGATTTCTCCGACCGAGGCAATGGAGATGCTAATTCAGCGCATTAGAAAAACTAGAACAAACACAGAGTTTTTATTAAACGTAAACCGATGATTCAAAAATCCTATAAGCTTTTGAAATAGTCTTTTCATCTTTCCCTTTCCGTTCCTTCTTTATTAATCTCTTTGTAGGGGGATGGTTGTATTTGCCTAATATGGCGAAAGAGGGTAGGGTAGTGAATTTTTAGTGCCCGCTTCTCCTGGTATTTATTTTTTTATCTGCAAATTGCTTTGCCAAAGGTGCGGATATGTGCAAGTTTGCAAAGATGTCTGGTCATCCATATCTATTGATAGATTCGGCTACTCCAATGACACAAGTCGTCATAGTGGATGATAAAGCTGTTTTGGCAAACGAGATATTTTTGGGAAATGCCGTCGATGGAATTACCGTTGCCCTAGAAAAGCTACTTCTAAGAACGCACCATGGGCTCGATGATTTTGATGGCATGATATACTGTGGTGGCCCTGGTTCAGCCCTAGGATTAAGGATTGCCCTTGCTTCCATAAACACCTGGGTGATTTTTGGTAACCGTGATTTCAAGCTGATGACATATGATGCCTTGGACATGGGAATATGTTTAAATCAAGGGGTTAGGATGATTTGTGCCCATGGGTCGGGAAATAATTTAATTGTTAGAGCGAGGGATAGCAGGGCCACTAAAATTTCTACCATCGATGGTCTTGATTTTAGTGATGACATAGTATTCTTAGATACGCGACGTATGCGATGTGAGAAATATCAAAAATTCCTACCTGCGAACTATGACATCGCCGCAGCAAAATTTAATATTCTGTCCATCTGTGAGGTTGCCAATGGAGAGCTGAAGAATTATGGTGATGGTAACTATGAAAAGTGGTCGGGGAATCCCATGGGAGATGAGAGGTGAAGTTACAGTAATTATTTTATTGGTGGTAATTTGGATATTACTGATTTTTATCCGAAGGTGCAATTCTAGGCATGCTAAAAAATATGCTGAGGTACGTCCTCGTCCGACATTGGTCAGCTTAGCGCTAAAAAACCTACGGCTGGCACGTGCTCGGATGTCGAATTCCACATCCTATGAATTTTCAAAATTGCTATCTTCGGCCCTGAGGGCCTATGCATGTGGTGCATATAAAATACCATCTTCTGGTGTGACATCCGAAGAAATGGTAAACAGCCTTCTCTCCGACGCCCGAAATGATTGGTCTATCATAGGTTTGTTCACGGAAATCATAAAATTGACCGATGCCGTAAAATATTCCCAAAAAGAACTTTCAAAAATGCAACAACGGGGAATATATATAAAAGCATGCCGGTTTGTTCTTTTGTCCGAAAGATTTTTCAGGGTACGAAAATCATCGGCTGCCCGACCAACACCTTCTCGACAAACCTAAAAATCCCACAAAAGTTTGCGCAGCCAGGCGATGCCATGGTCTCAACTTCAATGCTTTGCGATTGTTTCATTTTTAAAAATGTAAATAATTAAAAATTTCGAGGCCATTTCCCTAAACTTCACTAATATTTAAATTATCAGCTTGACCATTTTCGGTTCGTTTGTAAACTTTATGACCAAGGCTAGAAGTTTATGGATATAGAAAATTTGAATAGGGATGTTGAAACTATGGAAAGGTCTCAGGTCAATCAGCCGGAAGTTGTTCCAGCAAATGTTCAGGTTGCTACCACCGGTGTTTCGCAAATAAGGGGATCATTTTTCCATGAAAAGGTGAGAAATCTGAGAAATCTTTCTGAAAGGGTTGGTACGGAAGTACAAGAAATTTCCCGAGAAGCCACCGACAAAACGCGCTGGGAAGTGGTATCACGTTTGGGAAAATTAGTCACGAAAACAATGGTAATGGGCATAAAGACGTTGATTGGAATTAGAACGGAGACAACTCCACCTGCCGATGAATCCCGCGGAGCTACCGAAGCTACAAATTCAGGAACTAGCATAGTAATGAAAGTTATTTCGAAGATAGCAGAAATAACGGCGAACACATTCCTTGGTCTAGTAGGAATGGCATTCCTAATACCAAGTATTGTGGGGACTGCAATATCTGTAATTGTATTATACTTGCACAAACGACATCAACAAGCCGCCGAGGCCCAGAGAAAAGCCGAAGCGGACCTCGAAACTGGACGTCAAGCAATTACTCAAAACACCGACCTCCAGGAACAGCTCGCAAGGGCCCAGGCGCAAATCGCCGAACTCGAGAGCCAAGCCACAGAGGCCCAACGGGAAAGGGAAGCAGCCGATACAAGAGCTTCGACCGCTGAAACCCAAAATAGGGAATTCGAGAGCCAAATCACCGACCTCGAGAGCAAAGCCGAAACGAAAGACAGCGAAATCACCGAACTCAAGAGCGAAGCCGAAGAGCTCCAGAGCCGAATCACCGAACTCGAGAGCAAAGCCGAAGCGAAAGAAACCGAACACCAGAGCGAA
>JAITET010000073.1 GCA_031281895.1 Puniceicoccales bacterium
TATTGATGAAACATGGAAGAAATTTGAAGAAGCAATTAAAAATTCAGAAGAAGATCCTGAAGGTAACTATATTAACGAAGAAACAAAGCCAGCACAACAGGCTGCCATAGAAACCTTAAGGCAATGGATATCGGGAGGAGAAACAGGCAAAATGTCATTGGAGGATATTTCCGAAAATTTTCAGGCCTTGGATGGTTTGATGAGTAAAGCAGGAGAGTGTATTCCAGAGCTGTTTGAGGCTTGTGCGAGTAATCCCGAATCAGAGCCTGTGGCTAAGTTACTCTTCCCCGCGCATTTATATCATACTAGAGTGTTAGTTCATCCACGGGATGTCGAAATTGAGGATACTTCCAGGCCATTCCAAGCTTTTGCGAAGACACTCGTAGAGGCAGCGGAAAAACGATCAGAGTTCAAGGAATTAAAATTCGCCATATTTCCCGATGAATTTGTCCTCCATCCTGACCATGCGGACGAACTATATTTTGAGGCCCAAATGGACGACGCAAGTACCTGCGGGATACACGCATTAAACCATTTCACGGGAAAACCTATCTTTAGCTCAAAAAAAACAGAAGAGGCCCACACCCTATGCAAATGCTCCGTGGAAGCACAGGATCTTATTTCAAAACTTGAAAGGATTCGAGAAAATTTAGAATCAATGAAATCCCAATTGCAGAATAATAGGATGGACAACCTAGAGCCTTATGACATAGAGGGCCTTAATCAAGCTGCGAACTCTATCAACCAAAAGCTGACAGGAATTGATCGCATCATTGCGGCCATTAAAACAATGCAAAGTGAAGGTGAGAATCTTTTAGAGAACAATCCGCTGCAACGTCATGCCAATTCCATACGCGATATAATACGCGATATAAAAAAAGACCTCGCCCCTAATAAGCTAAGGTATGGTTTTTTGACTTACAGTAGTAAGCTAAAAGAACAAGCCCGTTCTCAATTTGGCAGCTACACAGAGTCCATTGCAGATGTCTCGTCAGAATTGACAGAATCTTTATTCTCCTTCGATGGGGTGGACCCGGTTGTTCTAAGAGTTGCACTGGAAGAACAAGCTGGAATAGTGCTGCACACGGAGAGTGGGGCAGGGCGAGAAATAACGGATGGGCCACAGGTGGATGCTTCCCAAGAAAAAAGGGAGCTTCTAGAAGCTTTGAAAAGAGATGAATTACCCAACAACATCGACCGAGCAATAGTCGGCGATGGTTCACATTTTAGGTGTGTCAGAAAGCTATCAGACGGCCAATGGGTTCTTCTGGATTCTGCCCAAAAAGAAGGACCAATAGTTTTACCCAAAGGCGGTTTAGCACGATTGCTCGGCGAGTATTCAAATTACCAAATAATGTACTGCCAATCTGAGGCAGACCAGCAAAAACTGGAAAACTTCGTAGCAAATGCTCAATAGGTTGGCATCGAGAGCTTTGGTACACCGCTCCGACTTACTTTTTCGCATAATATATATTATGTCTAGTAGTTTATGAATCACAACAACCTGCAGCGTGTTTATTTTATCTTTTTGTTCTTCTTTTCTTCCGTGCAGCTTTTTTACCAGCATCCTCTAGTCGACTTTTATACGTTTGATTTTAGCTCCCAATAGGCAAAGTTTATCTTCCAGTGCCTCATAGCCGCGATCTAGATGAAAAATATTGTGAACAAATGTATCCCCCGTGGCACATAGTCCCGCCAAATATAACGCGGCACCGGCCCGCAAATCTGTTGCTTGCAGATAGGCTCCTTTTAAGGAGCAGGAACCCTTGATGCAGGCACATGACCCCATATGGTCAATGGTGGCCCCCATCTTTTTTAGTTCCGTTACGTACATAAACCTATTGGGATATATGTTTTCTCTGATGGTGGAATTCCCATTGGATTGGGTAAGCAATGCACACAGTTGTGCCTGCAGGTCGGTCGGAAATCCTGGATGGGGCCCAGTTACCACATCAATGGCCTCCAATGGTTCGCCTGATTGTACGTGTATTACCCCATCGATACTTTGAAAAACATTGGCCCCTGTTTCCCGAAGAGGATGTAAAAATGAGTCGAGAAGACCGGATCCAAGCCCCGAAATTTTAATATTTCCACCCGTGATTAACCCGGCACAGACAAATGTTCCGGCTTCTATCCTATCCCCAATGATAGCATATTCACAACCATGCAATGGTTCTCCCCCATGGATGGTTAGGACGGATGTCCCTACTCCTTCTATTTTGGCACCCATATGGATTAAATATCGGCAAAAATCTACGACTTCCGGTTCGATGGCAGCATCCTTGATGGTGGTTTGTCCCGGTATCATAATAGCTGCCATGACAACATTTGTTGTCCCTGTCATGGTGCTGCCACGCGGACCACTGAGGCAAACTGTTGTTCCGTGCAAATCTTTTCCGTCCAGTGTCCAAATACCATCCTCTTCGGAAATTTTATAGCCAAGTGCTTTAAATCCTTTGATATGCAGATCAAAGGGACGATCTCCAATTACACATCCTCCTGGCTTAGCTATAACAACCCTGCGCAGACGTCCTAATAATGCTCCCATCAAACAAATGGAAGCTCGCATTTTTTTAACAAGCGATTCGGGAACTTCACCTGAGATATTGCGGGCCTGAATTTTTAACGCATGGGCACCGACATAGGAAAAATCAACACCCAAGGCCTTAAAAATTTCAAGCATCGTGTCGATGTCGCTCAACCGGGGAACATTGTCTATTGTACATTCCTCATCCGTTAGAAGCGACGCTGCCAATATGGGAAGACATGCATTCTTTGAACCACTAACTTTTACATCACCCACCAATCGCCTATCACCCACGATATAAGCAGCTTCCATGGAAATTTATTTCGCTTTTTTAGAAAAATTATTTTGTGTGCCTTGCGTGCGAAAATTGTTTGTCCTTTTTGTCATGTGCCGCTTTTTTTGATCCAAAACCTTACATTCTGCATTTTCCGGATCTTTCGATTTTATGCCAAAAAATTTTAAAAACTTTTTCCAAAATTTGGACAGTTTGCCTTCAGATTTTGTCGAAGGACATTTTTCAAATGTTACCCTATCGTGGGTTTGAACTTTTCCTCCACAAAATTTTGATTTTTGTTCATTTTCATACCTAATCTTTTTTTGGTGTGGTTGGGGGCTCTTATCCGAGGCAGCATGACCCAATTCTTCCACAATTTCCGTTGACTTTTTTATGGGAGGGATGTCCGAAATAGGTCTTCCCTGGGAACGAGTCCCTATTGCATCATGTTCCACATCGACAACACTTGCACTTGCAGGCACCGCTTCACCGTTTTCAGTAAAATTTCTTACCTGCGGAATTCGCCCTCTCTTTAAAGCATATCGCGCCTGGTTTTTCTCAGGGACTTGCCCAATATCATTTTCTTTAGATTCACCTTCTCCTCTAGACCACTCTTCAAATTCTGGCATAACTTTATAAAACCCAAATCACTAGTCCAATGTATATAAAAATCAGACATCATTTTTAATAAAAGGTATTAGCATATCTTGTCGAGAAAAATTCATCCCTCTGGATTAAAAATTTCCTAGGAATCA
>JAITET010000031.1 GCA_031281895.1 Puniceicoccales bacterium
TTTGTTTGTTGTTGACATAATTAATGGATTTTGAGCATATGGTCTGTGCATGCCGGTCTAAATTTTGAAAAATTCGACCATGCAATTGCTGCACTAGGAGAGTCTTTGCACGTATGGAAAGATTTCTCTACGGGTAAAAATAAAGCACTCATTAATACCATTCAGGCGGGCGTTATTCAGAATTTTGAAATTGCCTATGATCAGTGTTGGAAAATAATAAATCGCTGGTTGGACATAAACGTTGGCTGAGAATCGTTGCACATTATCTCTCGCAAAGACCTCTTTCGGGAAGCTGGTGCCCATGGGCTAGTAGGCGATGTTTCTCAATGGTTTAATTTTCATTTCGCACGCAATAGTACGTCGCACAACTACAACGAAGCCATTGCTTTTGAAACCTTAAATTTAGCAAAGGAATTGTATGACGCTGCACAAGCCTTGCGTAAGTCTTTGTCAAAAAATGATTAACATCGAACCAAAGCATTTTAGTGGCATAGTATCAATTCTAGAAGAGTTTTTGCCGAAGAACGTCAGTGTGTCTATTTTTGGTTCGCGAATCAATGGTAGGGCAAGGAGATTTTCCGATGTGGACCTGTGTTTAAAGAGCGATGATACCATTTCAAATGAAATAATTTCGCACCTAAAGGAAGCTTTTTCGCTGAGTGACCTGCCCTATGGTGTTGACATAGTGGTTTACAGTAAATGTACGGATGCTTTCAGGGCAATCATTGATGCAAACAGTATAGAAATCTATCCCAAGGATAAAAATTAAGGGGAATCCCCCACAAGAGTAAGCCATGCCAAGGGATGGCGAATATCAGGGAAAGTACGGTCGGATGGTTTTTTTTCAACTTAAAAGCTCTCATAGAATCTTCATAGTTGGCATTGTTCTCGAAGACCTACTTTCGTTTTTCCAATCGTTTGGCCTTTTCGCCTGCATCGACGCATCCCAATTTTTCAGCGAATACTGTTTCGCGGATTTGATCACTAATATTTTGTACAGCACCAGGGGAATGGGGAACGAACACGACGTTTGAGTTCGAATGGCTTCCAATTTCCTTGAGCGTGTCGATATATTGGATCAACATAACCATATCCATTACGACCGTCGAATTTGATCCGGGAACGTGTCTTACAAAGTCTTCGACGGAACGACTGAGCCCCTCTATGATGGCAGCCCGTTGGCCTGCCACACCTTTCCCATGCAAAATGTTAGCTTCTGCTTCTGCCTCCGCTTGTTTTACCCGGATAATTTTTTCACTTTCCCCCCGTTCCGTGGCAGCAACACGTAACCGTTGGGCCGTATTGATTTCATTCATCGCAGCCTTAACATTTGCATCTGGATTAATGTCCGTTATCAGGGCTTCAACAATTTCATAGCCAAAATCGGACATTGTTTCACCCAAATTTGCTTTTACCGCGTTTGCGATGTCATCTTTCCTCGAAAAAACGTCGTCCAAAATTAGCAGTGGAACTTGAGCACGGACCAAGTCAAATACAAAAGATTTGATCTGGGCTTGGTGATCATCGAGGGTATAATAGGCTTGGAAAACCTTCTCCTTGAGGACACGGTATTGTACGGCAACGGCAACATTCACAAACACATTGTCCTGCGTTTTTGTTTCAACTTCCACGTACAATTGGTGTATGCGTAGCGATATCCTGCCGACGATTATGTCAATCCCGGGAATACGCCACGACAGGCCAGGATTCACCACACGATAGAATTTCCCTAGTCTTTCTAGAATGACGCATGTTTGCTGTTTAACAACAAAAAAGCCAGAAACTGCAACTATTGCAATGGCGATAATTACCGCCCAGAATCCATTTAATTCCATGGTTGGTATGGATGGTTTTTAACCGACTCTTGTCAACAGATTTATGCGTCCTTTGGTTTACAAAGTGAAAGCAAAATTTGAAGTGAAACGTTTGAAAAATATCTCGGCAGGTTTTGTATTAGCAATGCCGTGGCGAGAGCATCAAATAGGGAGTTGTGAAAATTCATGGCAGAGAAAGAACAATATTGTTTTGCCAACTTCGATAGGTGGGAATGTAAATTGAATGAAACGATGAGGTCTTGTAATTCGTAGGATATTAGGCCTCTGAACAGCCGCCGATAGACCAACTTGGTATCTATCCACGGCCCCCAGGATACCGTTGAGCCATCATCCACGAACCTAGGAACGCTCCCGGGAGAAGGCCAGTGATGGCGCAACAAACAATCTTCCGTTTGGGCCGAATGGGCAGCCAATATCCCAGACCGCCTCAAGGATAAAAAGTACTCCAAATAATTTTCAAAAAAATTTGAGCAATGTTCCACCCGTGTATCTTTTATCTTAAAATTTTCTATGGTAACCACTCCGAACTCTGAAATCCCCAAATTCCTATTCCCTTCAAAATCTATGACATGGACGATGTTCATTTGTTTACATGGCCCTACGAAATAATCCTAGGATGGGGAGAAGGATTAAAATATTGGTTATCCAGACGGCAAATGCTGGCCGAAGAATTCCACTGTTTCCGAGGGCTTCGCATGTGGCCCCACAAAAAAGGAATATTAGTAAAAATACACAGGCTCTGCTAATATTTACGAAAGGATTGACTCTCACCCCCATTACCGCAAAGGGAATCGCCAAAAACAAAATGATTATGCAATCGGCAGCGTTGGCGAATATTTGATGAAATTTTACCAAGAAAGCATTTTCTGCGGACTCATTGTGATAGTATTTGATGGACTCCAATACTTCGGGAAATGATAAATCCTTTGTCTTTTTTAAAGATGCCAGTATGACCTTAGGAGGCTCGGTAAACATTTTGAAAGCTTTTTCGGCAAACAATTTGACGTCAATCGGCAATTCGGTTAATGGATCAAAAATTATGACACTGCAATTTTTACAAATCCAATATTTTTTATCTTTGGAAAATGTCGCAGTTTGAGCAAATATTCTTGATTCTTCCACATTTTTATCGTTGTAACAGCTAATGGTTACATCCCTTGCCGTATGGGATAATTTGTCCAAACTTTTGAAAAACCACAGACGATTGTCCTTGTGATTATAAAACCCTATTTTGGAAACTGCCGTTGTATACCCTCCTTTGTGATCTGTTTCCAATCGGAAACTTGTCACATGATCAATCGCATTTGGAATAATAAAAGATTCCAAAAGTAGATTGCCTAGTGCCAAAACAATTCCACCGACTATTATGGTTTTGGCAATTTCCAAAATGCTCATTCCAGCACATCGCGCTCCGATAATTTCATTCTTTCTATGGAGCTGCCCCAGTGTGAACAGGACAGATATGAAGATTGCAAGTGGAATAACAAATGAAATAAACGAAACACTCAGGGAAAAATAATATTTGACCAATTTTGTAAAGCCGCTTTGGGCCTTTATAAAAAGGTAAAAATTTTTATATATATCCTCGAGCAGAAGCAAGCTTACTATTATCAAATAGGCATATAGGAATGATTTGAGCCATTTGGATAGTATGTACCGATGGAACAGCTTCATGGAGAACTTAGTATATTCCTTTTGTCTTCAAGGCAAGATATTCGTCCCGCAAAAGGCCATACATTATTACATTTTCAAACTTTCCAAATCGTTTCAATGATTCTCGAGAGTTTCCTTCCAACACGAATCCACATTTTTCTATTACACTTTTGGAAGCCATATTGCGTTCCCGGTGGGTCACATGAACCCTATGCATGTTCAAATCTTCGAAAACATGTACGATTGTACGCTTTGAAGCTTCCGTACAATATCCTTTGTTCCATTCTTCGGCACTGATCCAGTAATGCAGTTCGCAATTTTCTTGTTCCATATATAAACTGACTCCCATGGACCCTATGAAGTTATTTGTTTTTCTATTACAAATGGTCCAATAGCAACAGGTACCTTGTCCCATTCCTTTATCTACGTTGCGAGTCCAAATTTCTGCCATTTCCACGGTATAGGGATGGGGAGTGTATGACAAATTATCGGACACTCGCCTATCATTAATACATTTTTGAATGTGAGCCACATCGCCAACACATATGGGGCGCAACAATAATCGCTGCGAATATAAAATGGGAGCTACTTTTAGGCCTTGAAGCCACGAATCAACCAAAGCACACATGATCCCCCCGCATATTTTTTCTAGGCAGATACCATAAACCCACCCGCTGATTGACTTACCGATGGAGATCCTCCTCCCTGCTGTAACTTTGGATATTCCGTTGACCAATATTCCACAGCGTTTACAAAATCTTCCATGCGTTCATACAAACGTTCTTCATCGAACATTGCTAGCGGCACAATTTCTTTCAATATGATTATATCAGGATTATCCCCTTCGCCAGGCTCAAGGAATAATCTAGCACCTGCCGTCCCAGCCCAAAAGAAATTATCTCCGAGTATCTTCTTATATGCTTCCAGGGAAAATTTTTCAAGGTCTCCAACAACGGATGTTAATATAAATTCATCCTTATCGGGATCAAAGATACACGTCACATGAAACTTTTGATCAAAGAGCAAATAGGTCTCATTCTTTTCATTAAGTTTCAGTGATTCTAACTTTAATCGCAATGCTAAATTTGCCAACGCGTCCTCTACTTTTGTTCTACTAGCACTCATTTGATATCTTTGATAATTAAGTTTTGTAAACGATCAATGGGAAAATTTTCTAGAGTATAAAAATTTTTATTTTTTTACGCAAGAATTAAATTAATCCTAGTTGCATTTTCCCTTCTGCCGTAATCATATCAGCATTCCAAGGGGGGTCAAAAACAAAATTTACGTCAACTTTTGAACATTTTCCCGTATCCCTAATCGCTGATTTTACATTTTCTGCAATCACGTCGGCTAATGGGCATCCCGGTGACGTCAGGGTCATTTCGATATTCACATCAAACTTGCTTCCTTCTCCGCTTTTTACATCTATAGCATAGACCATGCCTAAGTCGACAATGTTCACCCCAATTTCAGGATCGTAAACGGTTTTGAGAATATCCCAAAAATATTCCACCATGGCCGTGCTGTTATCACTTTCTATCATTTGGAGATCACTTCGACGAGCCTATCAATTTCCACAACAATTTCATTGGCGGATGACATATTTTTGACCTTGACATGGCCGGTCTTCGCTTCCTCCTCTCCAAAAATTATCGCGTATTTTGCATCTGCCTGGGCCGCCATTTTTAATTGCTTACTAAAAGTCGTCGGATTTAGGCAATAGTCGGTATTTATCCTTTGCTCACGCAGCATCGTTGCCCGTTGCAGGGCTAACGTTTCCGTTTGTGTGGAATATACGACGAAACAGTGTATGTCTTTTGACAGTTTTGGGACAATATTTTTTTCTTTCAATAGGTTTCCAAGCGTAACATCTCCAATCGCAAACCCCACGGCGGGTAAGTCCGCGTATCCCAATCTTTTAGTTAGGTCGTCGTATCTCCCACCGCCTGCCAGGGCACGTGATTGTCCACTACGCTCAAATATTTCAAAGACAAACCCGGTATAATAGGCCAATCCTCGTACTATGTTAAAATCAATGGTTACAAAATCGGACACTCCAAACGTTTTTATCCTAGCCAACAACTGTATCAATTCACCAATCCTTTCGGTGAAGGCATCACTTTCAACTTTTTTAAAAAATTCCCAAATATCATTTACCGAGTGAATGGTTCTAATCTTCAAAATATCATCGAATATTTTCCGGCCGTCACCTTTGCAAATTTTATCCAAGCTTTCGATGGTTTTAGATGGCTCTTCCCGTTCAATTTTATCAATTATTTCGAGTACACCTATGACATCATCTTCTCCAATGTTATGAGATCGGATAAATAATGTCCATAGCTGCCTATCGCTGAGCCGAACATGGAAATCCTCCGCCGTTAATCCGAAACTCTTTAACATGTGAATTCCCAGTAAAATTATTTCGGCATCGGCGTAGGATGACTCATTTCCAAATATATCGGCATTAAATTGATAGAATGACCGCAAGCGTCCCTTTTGCGGACGTTCGTAGCGAAACATTTCCGAAATACTGAACCATTTGATGGGTCGTCTCAGCGTACTTGCCCGTGCTCCAACCATACGGGCGAGGGATGGTGTCATCTCTGGCCGCATGGCGACTGATCGGCCCCCTTTATCCTCAAAGTTGAACAATTGGGAAACGATCTCTTCACCAGACTTTGCCGTAAACAATTCCATGGGTTCTAGAATTGGAGCGTCATATTCTTCAAACCCAAATGACGTCGCAGATTGACGAAAACGTTCAAAAATGAA
>JAITET010000079.1 GCA_031281895.1 Puniceicoccales bacterium
ATCATTTCATGAAAATTTTTCCGTAGGATAGCGCGCAATCCATTAACATTCCAAGAAACTATTCGCATAGGAGCATGCTTCAACATTTCATCATTGTGTCGAGCAAGATTTCCATCCCGTTAAAACTGGTAAAATAAAAATCATATCTTACCCTCAAAAAATATTGTTGAATTTTAGTCTTTTATGGAGTGTAGTCACTGCTACTGCCGAAGGCAGGGTTTCAAAATGGCAATGAAATACATGGAAGAATGGTAAGGTTCTATCGGTGATGGCGAGGTGTTGCTAATTATCTCAGTAGAATTTTATATTTTTCAGGATTGTCTTTAAGTTTTTCTCTTGATTTTTTATTTGGCTTATTAACAATCACCCCATCTTATGAAAAATATGAAAAATAGAGGTAAAATAGTTGTTGCTGTTATGGCTGTGTTTTTGCTGCGTATGGCCGATGTTTCTGCCGCTGTGCAAAAGATATTATCCGTCGATCTACAAAAGGTTTTTGAAAATTACGAAAGTGCCAAAACCGCAAATGCTGTTTTTTCTGAAGCCGTTGTAGCTGCCGAAAAGGAACTTAAGGAGATGGGGGATGCATTGACGAAGTTGCAGGAAGAAATTGGTATATTGAATGAAAGAGCAGAAAATGCTGCATTGTTGGATTCCGTTCGCGAAAAATCTAGACAAGAAATTGAAGAAAAAATGGAAGTCCTACGTGGCAAGGAAAAGGAATTCATACAGTTTCGTCAGGATGTGCAAAAAAGGCTTACAGAACATAAAAATAAAGATGTCGCAGTGCAGTTTAAAGCCATCGAAGACGCTACTGCTGTGGTTGCAAAAGCGAAAAAAGCAGACATAGTTCTCAACAAAATTCCTGCTGTCTTGTACGTTGATGGTTCATTGGATATTACGCAATTGGTCATCGACGAATTAAACTCCAAACAGAAATAAAATTTTCTAGCAAAATTTTCTAACAGTTGAATTTGAAAGCGTCCAATTATTTGCGGCGCTTTTTTATAAAAATATTGCCCAATTTGGTATTATGTTTAAACAGAGTTTTCTCTCGAAAACTATAATATGAATTTTTCCTACGCACTAGATGAGCTTATAGACTTGTTAGTCCCCAAAAAGGTTGTTGGCCACACCACCTTCCCAATTTCATACATCGAATCGCTGACAAACACAAAACAAGGAGGCATTTCTTTCCTCGGGAATCCCAAATATAAAAAAGATGTGGCAATCAGTCAGGCATCCGTAATATTACTTCCCCTGGGGCTTGATTTGACACCGAAAGAGAACCAATGTTTCCTACTGTTTGATAACCCATCCTTGGCCCTTGGGAAACTTTGCCGAGACATAGAGGAAAAATACTGTCACCATCCCGGTGCAGGAACCCATCCTAATGCCGTCATAGATGCAACCGTGTCAATTGGGAAAAATGTAAGCATTGGACCCAATGTGGTCGTCGAAGCCAATGCAACCATCTTCGATAATGTCGTTATTATGGCCGGATGTTACGTTGGACATGGTGTCAAAATCGGAGACAATAGTGTTTTACATCCCTGCGTAAAGGTGATGGACCTCTGCGAAATTGGATCAAGGGTAACTTTGTTTTCGGGTGTGGTGATAGGGTCCGATGGTTTTGGCTATGAAACAGTGGGCGGTATACATGAAAAGATTCCCCAGATAGGCAATGTGATAATTGGGGATGATGTTGATGTCGGAGCAAATACGACCATCGACCGTGCCAGGTTCAATCATACCAAGATCGGAAAAGGAACAAAGATAGACAATTTGGTCCAGATAGGACATAATGTTTCCATAGGAAACGGTTGCTTGATTGCGGCTCAAACTGGTATTGCAGGTAGTACTACCATAGGTGATTATGTTGTAATTGGCGGACAAGTTGGGATAGCTGGTCACCTCAATATTCCAGATGGAGTCATGATAGCCGGAAAAAGTTCAGTGGCAAATTATAGACCGAAGATGGGAAAAATACTGCGGGGAAATCCGACGATGCCGATCAACGATGCCAACCTCTTCTATGTTCTGCGCTCGAGAATTCCAAATTTGTTTGACAGGGTACAGAAACTTGAAGAATCTCTTAGGGAATTGCTACCAAAATAGTCTCGGATGGAAATTACGTTCTTTGAACCCTTTGGCAAATGACAAAATATGGAAATCTTAAAAATAAACTTCGGCTCCCATGTCGAGGGTAGACATTAGGTGGGTGGGCGTGAGTTTTTCTTGGGAAAAGAATTTGTTCACTATTTCGGAAGAAATTTTCCCATAGGTTCTGGCAATGTCTCTCGCCGAAATACCGGATAAGACAAGGATACTGTCAATGGAACATCCCATATCCTTGCTGGCATTTTTAGCTCCCAAAATGTCAGTCTCTAGGGAATCTCCTACCATGGCAATTCGCTTTTTGCAAATATCTTCCAATGAAATTCCCATCGCCATTGCCAGATTTTCCAGGGTATAACGGTAGATTTGTGGGTATGGTTTACCAACCGCAAATACCTCCCCTCCCATACTTTCATAGGTCCGGGCCAAAAGTCCCTGTTTTACTATTGGTTTTGATGTATACTCCCTAGCGTTTGGAGTTTCCAAAACGGCACACAGTGCGATCTTATCCGGATTAGCAATGACAATCGGCTTTTTTTTATCCAGAAAACACTGCAGGGTGGGAATAAAAGGTTCCACCGATGTTGATTCCCATAGTTTATCATTGCCACTAGTCCCGGTAACGTACAAGCATTGCTTCATCGTGTCCGACATCCTATTCCGTTCATCGTCCGAAAATTGAACGGCGGATAGGTAGACGAAATCAGCTTCGTCCAAATCATATGTTTTTTCAAAGTCAGTTCCGGCAAAAGCGGCAGCATTTTCCGTTCCATAGACAAAATATTTTTTCGGAAATTTGACCGTTCTGAAATACAACTTATGATTTACTAAAATATCGCGAAATGCATTCCCAGAAGTGACGAAATCAAAAAAATGGACCTCCGCTAGAAGCCCCCTGCTCTCGTACTCCTTCGTTACAGTTTTTGAAACGAAGGAGATGTTCGATAGTATAACGACCTTTTTCCCCATTGACATCAATTTGCCCAGCGTATCAAGAGCTGCCGGAAATAGATATGTTCCGCTCCAAATAACCCCATACAGGTCAACCAACAAAATATCATAGCTCGATAACAACTCTTGCCCTACCATGGTTGGAAGATCTATTGGCAATTCTATTAATGTCAAATGGTAAAAACTGACTCTATTTTAGGAATGGTGACATTGGTCAAATTGCAGAGACGATCGCATCTTGAATTCCGCCTGTTTGCCATCATTCCACTGTTGCACAGGTCGTAAATATCCAACTATTCTGGAATAAATTTCCGTCTTTTTACTGCAATGGGGACAAGTCTTTTGTTCGCCAACCAAATATCCATGTTCCGGGCAGATGGAAAAGGTTGGTGTCAACGAATAGTAGGGTAGTCTATAATTTTCTGCAATTTTCCTGACGAGATTTTTCACCACTTCGGCATCGGATATTCTTTCTCCGAGAAATGCATGGACGACCGTTCCTCCCGTGAACTTTGTCTGTAACTCGTCCTGGTGATCTAAAAGTTCAAACAAATCATCCGTAAAATCTACGGGAACGTGGATCGAATTAGTGTAGAATGGTACATCATTTTGCTCATGCTGATTCCGTTCATTGGCTGCTTTTATATCTTTAAACCGCATCTTATCTTTTTTAGCCAACCGGAATGATGTTCCTTCGGCAGGTGTTGCTTCTAGATTGTAGTGGTTACCCGTTTCCTTTTGAAATTTGATGATTTTCTCACGCATGAAATCTAAAACATCCAGAGCAAAAGCTTTCCCAGCCTTGCTTGTTATGTCTTGGTTTAAAAAATTTAAGCATGCTTCATTCATTCCAACTAGTCCAATCGTTGAAAAATGATTCTTCCAAAACTGCCCAAATCTAGACCTGATGTCCTTCAAATAAAATGTTGTGTAGGGATACAAATTCGATGCTGTCAATTTTTCCAATAGTGCTCTTTTAATTTCCAAACTGTCCTTTGCAATATTCATTATCGTTGACAGGCGATCGAAAAACTCTTCCCTGGTCTTGGACAAGTGTCCAATCCTTGGAAGATTTATTGTGACCACTCCCACACTTCCCGTCAATGGGTTCGCTCCAAATAGACCACCACCCCGCTTTTCCAGCTGAGTATTATCAATTCTTAGGCGGCAACACATCGAACGGGAATCATCCGGATTCATGTCTGAGTTAATAAAATTAGAAAAATATGGAATACCATATTTGCCGGTCATCTCCCACAACCCTTTTAGATTTTCATTGTCCCAATCAAAATCTTTTGTCAGATTAATTGTCGGAATTGGGAATGTCATGATACGTCCCCGGGCATCACCTTCTCCCATAACTTTGAACAATGCACGGTTAAACATATCCATTTCCTTCTGAAAGTCTGAATATTTCTCATGCTTAAATTCACCACCGATTATTATCGGTTCATTGGCAAAATGTTTTGGACAAAACAGATCGAGCGTTATGTTTGTAAATGGAGTTTGAAATCCTACGCGGGTAGGTACGTTGATGTTGAACACAAACTCTTGCAAAGCTTGTTTTACTTGATCGAATGACAAATTATCATAGCGAATAAATGGTGCCAGCAGCGTGTCAAAATTTGAAAATGCCTGTGCTCCAGCCGCCTCTCCTTGCAATGTATAGAAAAAGTTTACTACCTGTCCCAGTGCCGTTCTAAAATGTTTCGGAGGATATGCTTCCGTTTTGCCAGGGACACCACAAAAACCCTCCTTCAACAGAGATGCTAAGTCCCACCCGACACAGTAGACCGACAATTGATTTAGATCATGGATGTGAAAATCTCCAGATTCATGGGCATTTTTAATATGGGATGGGTAAACGCTATTCAACCAGTAGGTTTGGCTCAAAGATCCTGACAAATAGTGGTTTAATCCCTGCAAAGAATAGCACATATTGCTATTCTCACGCACCTCCCAATCTGCCCGGGAAATATACTGATTAATCCTATCGACTTCCATTTGGATAGCAGAACTTTCGCCCCTGTCCCGCCTGTCCCGGGCCAAAATGAATGCCTTTGCCGTTTGCTGGTAGGGAGATATAAATAATACTTGCTCAATAAAATTTTCAATTTGTTCGATACTAATAGGATTACCCCTACTATGTTCCCAAATCTTTGCTATGACTTCACGGGCTAGGTCCCAGGCAATTTTTTGACCATATTCCCCCGTGGAATTTCCTGCTTCCGTAAGAACTTGAAAAATTTGACCATGCAAAATTGCTTCCATTGCAACTTCACTGGACGCATTTTTTTTCGATTGTGGTATGGTAGCCATAGGTAAACTCCTTCTAAACTAAAAATATTAAAATAAATTTAAATTCCTACATATAGTAGAAAAACTATTAAAAAGCACTATATATAGTGAAATAGATTTGCCAACAATTTTTTTAAAAAAATTTTTTTTAGAATCCAACGACCTCGTTCCTATCATTTTTGCCTTTATTATGCCCAACTTTCAGCCCACACCTTTTTCGAAGACACGGAAATTTTTTTACTATGACACAGTTTTTCAACCATTTTTATCGACTTACCTTTTCACCGGTGAAACATTTCTCAAAATACTGCTTGAAGATTTTTTCTTTTACCTTTGGTATAAGTCAATGGAAATATTATTTGACATAAATCCATGCAATATTTTGTTTTGACCCAAGAGAGGGATCCTATGAAAAAAACGACATCGCTGAGATCGATAAAATTACGACATCCTGACTGTCAGGTTGTACGCCGCAAAGGTCGAGTCTATGTAATTTGCAAAACAAATCCGAGGTATAAAGCCCGTCAAGGATAAATGGGAGGAAAAAAATGAAAGATAGCATTCATCCAGAAAAACATCCAGTATGCTTTATTGATGTATCAACGGGGAAAAAATTTGTGACTATGTCATCTCTACGTTCCAAGCAAAAAGATATTGTTGATGGCGTCGAATGTTATGTCGTTTATTGTGACGTGACAGCAGATTCTCATCCAGCATATACCGGCGAAAGACGCCTAGTGGATACGGCAGGACGTGTTGAAAAGTTCAATCAAAAATTTTCCCGTATTCGGAAATGAGTACCGTAGTAAAAGATTGAAGCCGACTTAGCTCAGTTGGTAGAGCACCCGCCTTGTAAGCGGACGGTCATCAGTTCAAACCTGATAGTCGGCTCCATTTTTATTGGTAAAATTGCGGATGTGATTTCCGCCGAGGTAGCTCAGTTGGTAGAGCAACGCATTCGTAATGCGTGGGTCGTGAGTTCGAGCCTCATCCTCGGCTCCAACCGTAAAATCACATAAATACAGGACTTGCGGATGATACAAGAAGCTTAAAATGAAGCAACCTTGAAACAATGAGTTTTTCCCAATGCCCCATTTTACACTTCCCATATCCTTCTCTATCCTTGTATTTATGCGGCTTATAGCCTTGGCTGCCCGATCAGGATTCGAACCTAAACAAACGGAGTCAGAATCCGTTGTGCTACCATTACACCATCGGGCAAATACGCTTTGAATATCGGTTGACTGGGGGCATACAAACTTTTCCTCCGGAAGACACAAGAAGAAAGTGTAAAACAAAAACATCTTCTCCAAAAAAATCCTCGTCTCGTAAAAGTCGACGAAAAGGAAAAAAGTGGAACACGATGCCACCTTTTAAAGCTAGCCCAAAAGCCATGCGAAGCCGAGCCAGCATACTACGGAAAGGACACCTCTAAATTCCACGGGAATCGTCCTTATCTTTTACTACATATCCGTTTTCCTGGCGCCTATGGTTAATTGAATTTTTTTTGCAATAGGTCTCAAAGACATCATCCGCAGACATACCAAGAACCTGGGCAATTGCTATCAAAAAATGAAACAGGTCAATTAATTCGACACGGGCATTTTGCTCGTCAAACTTTTGATATTTTGCCCACCACTTCCATGGGACAGAATCTACCAGTTCCGCCGTTTCTTGTTGCACAGCACGCGTATAATTCAATATCCATTGTATTTTTTCTTGTTCGGTTAGATTGTTAACGCTAACACCCATCCGCTCGTTTAGAGCAGCCTGCATGGCAAACATTTTTTCTAGCTTATCCATAATAACATCCTAGGCACACCTCGTAACCTATAAACAAGCGAAGGTGCAACGCCTAGCTCAGGTTTCTTTATATCACAAGAATCTATTCAATGGTTATTTTTTGAACATTATCACTTTTTTTCTGCTTTGGGACTGTAATTGTCAGGATTCCATTTTCCAATTTTGCCTTCGTTTGTTTAAAATCCGCTTCCCGCAAGCATATGCTTCTTTCCATCGAAGAATCATACCTTTCGCGACACAAGTAGTCGTCTTTTTCGTCGGCGACCTTCTTTTCTCGATGGACGGAAATACAAAGTGTCTGGTCTTCAACGTTCAAATCTATTTCATTTTTTTTGACACCCGGTATTTCTGCTTCAATGACGTACTCCTTCTTTGTCGATTTTATATCAAGTTTAAACTCTTTCCCCAGCCCTAGGGAGTGGCGATGGCAAAAGCGTGTATCAAATAAACTGTTCATTTGATCGCAAAAATCTTCAAAAGAATCAGCGGATAACCCAACTGATGCTACGGTCATCAAATACCCAAGGACAATCAACATTAAATTTTTCAATTTCATATTTTTCAAAAATAACCGATCTTTAATGATGTTTAACATGACTACAACTCCTTTTTCCGAAAAAAAAAAGACTAAACCGTCGGGGTGCAATATTATTTGTTGAAAAATTGTTGATTCCGTGATATTGACCCTCAGACGGTGGAGTAGTTTTCTATCCGTTGCTACAGGAAAGCTAGCCGATTGTTAGGTATGATAGAAGTGAAGAATGCTGATTTTTGTATAGAACAGATAGCAAACTCTGGCCAATGTTTTCGCATAAACAAGCTTGGACCGACGGACGTTTGGCAGGTTGTAGCATTCGGAAAAGAATTAACAATTTATCGGGTTGACCGGAACACTTCCGTTTTTCATTGTTCTCCTGAAGAATTTCAATCCATTTGGGTTGATTATTTCGATTTGCAAAGGGATTATGGGATGATCAAAGATTTAATTTTGACGGCCAACGATCCTTTTCTTCGCGATGCCATTGCCTATGGAGCTGGCCTTCGCATCTTACGCCAAGATCTCTGGGAAACCATTGTAAGCTTCATAATTTCCCAAAGAAACAATATTCCCCGCATAAAAAGCACCATAGAAAAACTATGTGCCCCCTATGCATATGCATTTCCTTCGCCTCACATTTTGGCACGGTACGATGAAAAAGATTTTTGCAATCTTGGGCTTGGATATCGGGCAAGATATTTGACGGATATCGCAGGGAGTGTGAAAGCTGGAACTTTTGACATGGAATATTTAAAAACCTTAAGCACCAGGGAAGCTATCACATATTTAAAAAATTTCAATGGCATAGGGGAAAAAGTTGCCAATTGCATTGTTCTCTACGGTCTACATAGGCTTGAAGTTTTCCCCATAGACACATGGATTTCTCGAATTATTCGAAATCAATATGGTGGAAATTTTGACATCAAAAACTTTTCTCCCTACGCCGGAATTGTTCAACAGTATATGTTTTTTTATCAAAGAAGTCTTCGAGGGCAAAGGAATATTCCCTAGCAGACGTGCGTACTTTGCATCACCTGGGTGACCTGTGTCACCTTTTCCAGAGGTTTTAAAACCTGAAGATCCGCCTCTCTTAAACCACCAAATATCATCTGAATTCCCAGTGTTGCAATGATAAGTCCAGACAACTTGAAGCTCAACTTTAACACCATCGGAGTTAGCCATTTGGTCCCCTTCGCGCTAGATACTAGCAATAGATATAATACTCCAAAGACGAATGTAAGGGCCACCAATCCAACAATGTTCTGCATAAATCCCTCGGCCTGACTTTGTAGGGCTACGGTTGCTGTGAGGCAGGCAGGCCCACAAATAATAGGAATTCCGAGAGGTGTTATGGCAATATCAGTTTTGCTCTTTTTTGCAGATTCTTTGCTGCTACTCTTATCTTGGTCATTGGTGCTATCCATGTCGGTGGAATTGAGCATCGATATGCCCAGTAAGGTTAGAATAATACCCCCGGTTATGCAGAAGGATCCCATTGTGACCCCAAGAAATTCAAAAAACTTTTCACCCACTATTGCGAAAAATAGTGCCGTGCCATAGGCTACGGAAGTTCCCACTTTGGCTGCTCGAACGCGTTCAGCTAGCGTATAGGGGGCTGTCATGCTTACAAAAAGCGCAACAATCGCTAAGGGGCAACTTATGATGAACAGCCTGGAAAAATATTGAACCAAATACTGCATGTATCCTAACATGGGAATGTGTTAAAACTGCTTAATGATAGTAAGTCAAGCTTTTTATTCATTTCAGTACGGAAATCTTAGAAACATGCATTGGTAAAAAGATGTGGCGGCATTGTTGTCTCGGGTTGAAGTTTGCTCCATGATTTTACTTCAAGTACTTTGTGTTTTTACCATCAGCAATGTAACATAAGCAAGCCATCCAACACCGTTGGATCGCACAAAAGGTGATCTCATTTGTGGAGTTGGGGCCCAAAATATGGCATTGAAACAATGACATACAAAAAAACATTGACACCAAGGAATTCCCGGCATTGAGAACTCCTAGGTGTACGCATCAAATTAATCTAAATTCCAAAGTCGTTTGCCGATGCAACCTTGGAGAAAGTTATGGAGTGAAATCACAGATCTCACAGGTTTAACTTCCTCCTATGACCAAACCTTATTACTGACCGAAACTACTGTTGCCCCCACCAAGACTTCCATAACCTGCCTCTACAGAGGCAGGCATTGAGGAAGACAGCGGTACAGGAGTTGGGGTTGACTATGCGAAATCAGGATAACCGAAACTATTGTTGCCCCCACCGAGATTTTCATAACCTACATCTACAGAGGCAGGCGTCGAGGGAGACAGCGGTACGGACGTTTGGGTTGACGCAGGATAACCGAAACTA
>JAITET010000017.1 GCA_031281895.1 Puniceicoccales bacterium
TTGACTATCTTGTATCGCTCTACGCACTGCCTCTGTCGTTTTGGCACATCCGTGTAGTATTTGTCCCATAGTGACTCCTTTATTTTTTTTAGTGATTCGTATTCTACCACTTTTTCTTCTCCATTACAACACGGGACTATACAACATAATAAATGTTTGCAGATGTTGTCGCAGCTGCCGATGAGTATCATAGTAACAGCAATTAACCGTGGCTTTTTTGATTGTTTTGTTCATACGTTCTACCTGACCATTAGTCCATGGGTGTGCAGGCATTGTTAACCTGTGGTCGATACTATGTTATAAGCTCCTCATAAGCAAACTTACTAACCCTGTCAATGGCAACAAAAAGATATATCTTGCCTTCTGCGGTACGAACCTTTGCAATATCCCATATGAAAATATCCAATGGGCTAGGATTTGAAATTTTTCTTCTCTTTCTTCTTCTCGTCGAATTTTGGGAGCTTGCTAATGCCATGGCGTTGAAATAACCTGTGAAGGGAAGATCTTGTAAGGTGAGGAATAGTTTCCTACAAGGCATACAAACAATCATTCAGTGGAAGGAGTGTGTGCCTGCGAAAAGCGATGCACGCTGCCTCTTCTTCCCTCGAAAGTACCGTAGACCTGGCAACTTTTGGCCCCATTGGAGAATCCTGAACGTAATTTCTTTTCTTCCACTTTATTACCGTCTTTGGATTAACTGAATATCGCTCAGCTAGCTTGTTTATACTCTCTTGACTATCTTGTATCGCTCTACGCACTGCCTCTGTCGTTTTGGCACATCCGTGTAGTATTTGTCACCATGGTGACTCCTTTAATTTTTTTAGTAATTCATATTCTATCACTTCTTTCTCCCCATCACAACACGGGACTATACACCTGCACAAACATGCCTTTTTCAACTATAATGACTATAACCGTAGAGCGTCTTATTCCAGGGGGATATTTTTGCCATACGTGCAATCAAAGGATATCCTCTTTTTGTAAAAATTTTCAGGATTAATCGTCTCAAACCCTTCGACAATTTCAATGAGAGCATGGATTATGTCAATTAACACATCGTCGAAATTCAATTTAACATTGATAGATTCTTGCAAACAGGATATTGGGTATGGGGCATTATCTATCTTTGGAGTGTCCAATATATTAATCCCAATGCCTAGGACTGCCGAAATAATGCTGCTATCATTTCTTATAACTTCCAAAAGCAAGCCTCCAATTTTCTTCGACTGAATGAGGATGTCGTTGGGATATTTAGTCTTTACGTCGATGGAAAATTTGTTCGATAACATTTCGCAAAGTTCAACGGCCACATACTGTACAAAGATCGTTAGATGATTTTGCAATGTATCGGTTATTTTTAAAGCATGGGATAGGTATAAATTCCCGACAATATTTCCAACCCAACGTCGCCCGTATTGGCCATAGGAAGCTAATTGTTGCTTCGCTAGCACTATGAATGGAACCGGTCTCCCATTCCTCACCATTTCCTTGGCATCCATATTAGTACTCTGCGTTTGAGGTTTAAACAATAGGGGTACCCTAAAAGTTGTTTTTAAAATTTTGTCGAACATGGGTAACGAAAATCATGGAGCAAAAATTCGTTAAAATTTTACGCTCAACCGTCAAGAATGTATCTTTTTCAACACCCTCACTAGAATTTGCCTTAAATAACTCATAAGTATACGAATCTCAATCTCTATGATCGACCGTTTTTTTGAAATCTGCCTGTCGTTTTATCTGTTTCATAGGGGAGTAATATCTACCTTTTTTTTCTCGCAAAGATCGTCTATGGCCACGTGAAAAGCCTCACCAATCTTAGGGTTGTTTTATTCATCCATCTGTCCTGAGATTTTTCACTTTTCACTTTTTGTGAAAAAGGTTGATGTTAAAATTTCAGGGGAAGGATTTCTTTTTATCCCATTACCATTGGCGGCCATATGTTCCAATAGTTTAAAAACCAACGCTTTCTGATTTTTCAAATTTATCCCATCCGCAATGGCATCGATGGTTAGCTTTTTCCCTTTGTTTTTTTCTAGGAAAGATCCTATGGACCGTTGAATCTGTAAAATCTCCGCCGCCGCTTTTTTCCCGGCTTCCACACCCGGTTGGTGATACGCATTTATATTTACCATGCTGGCATAGAACCCGACCGCACGTTCGTACAAAGCAATCAATGCTCCAAGCTCATATTCTGAAAATTTGTCGATGGAAATTTGAATTACTCCGGTACCATTTTCGTTTAATGCTTTGGCTGTTCCCAGGGCAAATCCATTCAGGTAATCTCCACTCGTCATGCCATTAGAATCAACGGCCGGCGAAATACCATTTCTGGATTTTAGCACGGAAATGATCGTTATAAAGAAATTTTGCAAGCCGTCGCGTAACTGTTGTATGAACGAATGTTGATCCGTGGACCCTTTGTTTCCATACACGGTTAATCCCTGATGAACGATATGCCCATCGCGATCCTTTTCTTTGCCAAGCGATTCCATTATCAGTTGCTGTAAATATTTGGCAAAATTTGATAACCTGTCCTTGTATGGTATCACAACCATGTCTTTTTTCCCCACTCCATCCGTTGCACAATACCATGCGAGAGCCATCGTCATTGCGGGATTTTTGAAAGAATCAACCCGGGTCATAGTATCCATGTCGCGGGCACCGGCAAGGAAAGATTTTATGGAAATCCCCTGCAAAGCTGCTGGCAACAGCCCTACGGC
Organism: Puniceicoccales bacterium; assembly: GCA_031281895.1. Lineage (GTDB taxonomy): Bacteria > Verrucomicrobiota > Verrucomicrobiia > Opitutales > JAIRKQ01 > JAIRKQ01. The sequence goes on from JAITET010000017.1 coordinate 2,721, forward strand.
GGAAAATACACTCGTTCGACCTCCTACCCACTCCCACATCGGAAACCTACCTATCCATCCTTCGGAATGGGCCTGTTTGTCTAGAAGGCTGTCCTGCCCCGTTATGGCTACGGCATGGCGAGAAAATGTATATTTATTTTTTTCATAGGCAGCCATCACTTCGACCATTGCATTGCGAGGTTCAGGAGTACTGCCGGACTTCGATGTGACAATCACCAGCGTTTGTCCAAGTCTCCCCTCTAACTTTTTAAGAATTAAGTCAATGCCGTCGGGATCCGTATTATCTATGAAGTAACAGTTGATTTTATTGTCTCCATCCAAGCTGTCGCATAGCAATTGGGGACCTAAGGCTGATCCGCCTATGCCTATGAGTAAAGCATTTTCAAACTTACCGTCCTGACCGGCGAGGGATCCTAAATGAACTTGCTCCGCGAATTTTAATATTTTTTCAATGCCCTTGTCAATGTTTACTTGAATTTCCGAAGAAGGAGCAATATTTGAGTTTCGTAACCAATAATGCCCAACCATTCTATTTTCATCCCGATTTGCCACAGCTCCAGCTTCCAATGCTGCCATTTCCTGATAGGCCACGGCAATTTTTTCTGCCATTCCATTGAAAAACTTTTCCGAAAAACCAATTTTGCTAAAATCAATCGTTATCCCCAGTTCATCGCTGCGAAATAAATACTTTTCGAAATTACTCCAGTCGTCCATGGAGGACGATAATTAATGGAAATGGACACCTTTAGCAATAAAATAGGATCAATGAATAAAATATTTTAGATATAATACTCCGAGGGGGATTGAAAACAACAGACTATCCGTTAGGTCAAAAATTCCACCTATGCCCGGGAACATAGTCCCTGAATCTTTTTCATTGGCAAGCCGCTTCACCACCGATTCAACCAAGTCCCCGACCAATGAAAATATGGCTAAAAGTGTGGCTAGAACGATGGTTTTTCCAATTCCTAGCCTACTTGGTAACCATTGTCGGCAGAGAAATAAAAGAATTATCCCGATACAATTGGAAAATAAAATACCTCCAAGTAGTCCTTCAACGGTCTTTTTAGGACTAAAATTCATGGCTAGTTTGTGTTTACCGAAGTGTTTTCCTACGAACATTCCACCGATGTCACAACATTTTGTGACCACAATCATCCAGAACAAAGTACAGATGTAGTGGTTGTTGCCAAGACCATGGCGTAACATTTCATGGTACAACGCAATGGGGAAGCAACACATGAAGGGGACAATTATACCGATAATCGTGGACATTATGCACTTTTTAGACGTTTCAAGGGAATGGGAAAGCAAGGCTTGGACCACCACTATGGTTATTGATAGGTACAATAATTCCGCCAGATTTGGTCCATTGGTGTGAAAACTTCCAATCATTAGCAGTGCACCGCAAAGGATCCCTGTGGCCATCAAAGGTCTTTGGCCTACCTTCCCCAACAATTTATAAAATTCCCACTGGGTCAATAGCCCAGCGAGGAAAATTAATCCTGCACATCCCACTGCTCCGAACAAATAAACCGTCAGAGACACAAAGGCTAAAATCAGGACACTGCTAATCGTTCGTTTTATCATTTATTTTTCCCATTCTCCTTTCCCGGGTGCCATAATCTTCGATGGCCAACAAAAACTCCTCTTCATTGAAGTCAGGCCAATGAGTTTTTGTAAAGTACAACTCCGCGTAGGCTGATTGCAATAATAAAAAATTGCTCAACCGCTGCTCTCCGGACGTTCGAATGATCAGGTCGGGATCCGGCAAATCCTTCGTATAGAGATATTGTTCAAAATCTTCCCATGTCAAATTTCCCACATCCACATCTTTATTTTTCAAAAGGTTCCCTATGGCCTGAATGACTTCACTGCGTGCTCCATAATTTAGTGCCATGGTGAGATGAAATCTGTCAAAACGTGCCGTGTTTTGGGTCAAATTTTCAATCGCAAACTGGAGGTTGAAGGGCAATTGCCATAGATTTCCTATGGCTCGAAAACGTATTTCCTTTTCGCAAAGTGTTTTGCCGTATTTTTTCAAAAATTTTTCGAATAAATTCATTAAAAAGTTTACTTCCGATTCCGGCCTTGAAAAATTTTCCGATGAAAAAGCAAAGAATGTCGCATATTTGATTCCTTTCTTTTCAGCAATGCGCAAAATTTTTTTTACCACTGTGGCTCCCCGCCTATGCCCTTCATGGCGGGGCAACCCACGTGCCTGTGCCCAACGACCATTCCCATCCATTATAAAAGCAACGTGCACGGGAATACGACTCATGGATCCGCATATGTATAAGTTCAGGGCCAATAATCAAGCATCTTGTGAATTCTGGGGAAATATGCTCGCGGACAATATTTCCCGCCCATCGGGTTTTACCCAATAATTAGGGAAGTTCCTGTCATTTCGTTGGGTTGGGGGAGTTGCATCATTTGCAATATGGTTGGAGCAATATCGCACAACGCACCGGAAGGCTTTAGTTTGAGATTTTTAAATTTCTTGCCATAGAGTATCACTTCAACGGAATTTGTAGTATGCTGTGTAAATGGTATGCCCGTGTCTATGTCTAGCATCTTTTCTAAATTGCCATGGTCGGCGGTGATCAATGCATTGCCGCCTACGGCATCGATGGATGAAAGCAGTTCTTTCAGACAGGCATCGACGGTCTCAGCAGCCTTTTGGCCAGCTTCCATGTTGCCTGTATGTCCGACCATGTCAGGATTCGCAAAGTTTACGACGATGAGGGAATATTTTCTGCTTAGGATGGCACTTTTAACTTCACCTTTTACTGCAAATGCACTCATTTCAGGGCGTTGGTCATAGGTTTCGATATCCGTTGGGCTCGGAATTAATTTCCGATCTTCACCGGCAAATGGTCCTTCGCGGTAGTCATTGAAAAAAAATGTCACATGGGCATATTTTTCGGTTTCGGCACATCTAAATTGTCTCAGCCCGAGTTGACTGATATAATCTCCAAGGATGTTTTGCATTTTAGCAGGGCGTTTGAAAATTACATTTTCACAAAGGCCAACCTCATATTCGGTCAGCGTTACATAATTTAATTTTAGCAATTTTTTCCTTGGAAAGCCGGTAAAGTCAGCATGTATAAATGCCTTCGTAATTTCCCTTGGTCGGTCTCCCCGGAAATTGAAAAATAGTATGCTGTCATTGTCTTCAATTTTTCCGAAAAAATTTCCCCGTTTATCAACGATTTGGGTTGGCAAAATAAACTCATCACCGACCTGGTTATCCGACTTAGGATGATCATAGTAATGTTGTATGGCCTCCCTGGGAGATTGAAATTGTGAAAAATTTTGTTCCCCAACCATACAATTGTATGCTTCTTGTACACGATTCCATCGATTGTCGCGGTCCATGGCCCAAAATCTACCAACCACTGTGGCAATTTGGCCGATCCCAATTTCTTGGCACCTTTTTTCAATTTCTTCCAGATACTTTATACCGCTATCCTTTGCCGTATCACGTCCATCGCCGATAAAATGAATGAAAACTTTCCCTACCTTCGCATTTTTGGCGAACTGCAAAATCGCATATAGATGCCTCATGACGGAGTGAACCCCCCCATCGGAACATAACCCGATTAGGTGTAATTTGGAATTGTGCAATTTGACATTTTCTATTGCATTTTGGAACACCCCATTGTTTTCAAACTCGCCGTTTGCCACCGCCTTGTCAATTCTGACAATTTCCTGGTCCACAATTCTGCCCGCACCGATATTTTGGTGGCCAACTTCGCTATTACCCATTATACCTTCCGGCAGACCAACAGCCAATCCGGAAGCTTCTATTTCCGTACGTGGCCAGTTTTGCGATAGATGGTCGGAAAATGGGGTATTTGCCCTCAAAATCGCATTGCAAAAATCTTCCTGCCTACTGTGGTTACAACCCCAACCATCCCGAATGATTAAAATACTAGGAATTATGTCATCTGCCATAGCATAACGTATATTATGATAATAATTCTAGAAATTATTCAATCTAATTCGTAATTACTTATGGTGACATTGAAAACTATGATTTGCCTCGCGAGGACAATTTTTACATAACCCCCAAAGATAACATTTAATGCCAAAAATATATTTTACCAATAGAGTTGGCGAACATAACATGGGCGATTTGGCAGATCCATCCCATCCCAATAGGGGGCTATACACCTAGGGTCAGGACTCATAAGCTCAAATAAAAAAGGAAAGTACAGGCGATGCAAATGGTAGAAAAGAAGGTGTGAGCACAGCGGTCATAGCGGGAGGAGACACGGCGCCAGTCCTTTAGT